>DATCGB010000260.1:0-10707 GCA_036509155.1 Candidatus Tumulicola sp.
GGCGGGGTTCTTGCGCAGGATCAGCGTCAGCGGGCCGGGCCAAAACCGCTCGATCAGCGTGCGCGCCGCGGCCGGAACGTCGGACGCGACGCGGGTCAGCATAGCTTCGTCAAGCACGTGCACGATCAGCGGGTCGAACTCCGGTCGCGCCTTTATTGCAAAGATGCGGGCAACCGCACGCGCGTCGAAAGCGTCGGCTCCCAGCCCGTAAACGGTTTCGGTAGGAAACGCCACGACGCCGCCGCCGCGCAACAGCGCCGCCGCGCGATCCAGGTTTTGAGGCGTCGGAAGGACGACCGGCACGGGCTGGCCCTTTTCTCAGCCGGGAACGCGCAGTCGGCCTTCTCCGACAAACACCGCGTTGCCGCCGATTTCGATCCCTTCGGGAACGTCTCCGTTCCAACGCAGGCGCACGTGGATGACCGATCTCCGCCCCATCGCCACGCCCTGTTCGTTCACGAAACGTTCCTTGCGCGCGAGCGCTCCGCACCGCGCGAGATACGCGTACAGCGGTCCGGTCGCGCTACCGGTGGCGGGATCCTCGGCGATGCCCGACATCGGCGCGAACATCCGCGCGTACGCGCCGTCGTCGGTCTGCGCGAAGAAATAGATGCCGTTGATGTCGTCCCATCCGAGTTGCGCGCGCACCGCCGACACGTCGAGCACGGCGCGGTCCACCGCCGCCTTACTTGCCAGCGGCACGTAGAGAAACGGGTTGCCGGCGCCGACCATTTGGGACGGCAGGTCGCCGCGCACGTCGGCCTGACCGACGCACAGAATGGCGGCGGCGTCTTCGCGCGCTATCTCGCGCCCGGACGTTACCGGCGGTGTCGTCAGCCACGCCGTTGTGGGATCGTCGCGTTCGATTGCAATCGGCACGTCGCCGATCGGCAAGCGCAGCAGAAACGACGATTCGTTGGGATCGCTCCAGTGGAGGTGGTCGACCAGCGCGATCGCGGTGCCGATCGTCGGATGACCGGCGAACAGCACTTCCCGCCCGGGCGTAAAGATGCGCAGAACGCCGGCGGCGCCGGGCGTTCCTCGCGAAAGAAATACGGTTTCCGACAGATTCAGTTCGCGCGCGACCTTCTGCATGGTCGCATCGTCGAAGCCGGCTTCGGGAAAAATCGCCAGCGGATTGCCCGCAAACGCCACATCGGTAAAGACATCGAAGAGCAGGTAATCGACTTGGGTCGTCATCGATGAATGAATGGCGCACAAAGACGCTCGCTTCCTTCCTGGGTGCGGGAGATGCACGCTTGCATTCACGTTTCTGACCCGTTTGATTCTAGGATCACCCAGAACGGACCGACATGCGTGCCAATCGATCGGCAACGTGTTCGCGTTCAAAAATCCGCCGAAAGTTTCAAACGATCCGTCTGATCTTTTCGCCGGAATACTCCCCGCCTATGCCGCCATCCAACCAGCCCGTCGACAGCGAACGGCGCTCGATTCGATGACCGGGGTTCTTAACGTGCCGCGGCTTCGAACGGAAGCGAACGCCCAAATGGAAAGCCGGCCAGGACGGAGAAATACGTCGACCGACGGGTAAGCGGCTCCCAGCGTTCTACCGCCGCCCTCCAGAGGCTACAATCGACCGATTTGCAATGTCTAAAACCGTAACCAGTCCATCGAGCAGATTCCCAGCCGCGCAGCCGCGCAGCGTGGCCCACGATGCGGGAACGATCCTGCAAAATGGCGGCCCGCGCGCGGTGCCGGTCGTTTTGGGCGATTTCCAACGCGTCGTCATGACGCCGCTCTGTCCGCAGGACGAGCTCAAAGCGATTCAAGTGCATTTCATGACGATCGCGCAAAGCGCGAAGCGCGGCATTACGTCCGAACCGGAGCGCGCGGAACTCGGCCGCACGATTGCCGAGCGCATGGCGCGGTACGGCGCTTCGTCGCAACACATTGCCGCGCGGCAAGTCGGCGTGCTCAACTCGGCGTTCGTAACGCACGATCCCGCCGCGGACGGAATGAAAAAGGCCTACGGCGATCTGCGCGTCGCCACCGGCGAGCCGTTAGACGCGCGCATGACCTTATTCGAAGAAACGGCATGTTCGGTGCTCGAACGCATTTACGACGGCAACACCGACGCGCCGCCGGACGGCATCGTGCACGTCACCTGCTCGGGCTACGTATCACCCAGCCCGGTGCAAGTCTTTCTCTCGCGCCGCGGTTGGCTCGGAACCGACGTCACGCACTCGTATCACATGGGATGTTACGGCGCGTTTCCCGCCGTGAGAACGGCGTTGGGTTTGGTCGGGTCGTCGTACGCTTCGCTGCCCAAGCCGAGACGGCGGGTCGACATCGTTCACACCGAGTTTCTTTCGCTGCACTTCGACCTGCTCGGAGAAACGCCCGACGCCTTCGTCACCTCGACACTGTTCTCCGACGGCTTCATCAAGTATTCGGCGTATCCCCAATCCGAGTTTGCCAAAAGCGGTAAACGCGGCCTGAAGATCCTGGCGTTCGAGGAACGCATCCTTCCCGATTCGCTCCCCGAGATGACGCTGCGCCCAGGCCCGCTGCAGTTCGACATGTCGCTGTCCAAGCGCGTACCGTTTCTGATTCGCGATTCGATCGCCGACTTCGTCCTCTCGATCTCTCAGCAAGCGAGCATCGACTTCGAGCGTGAGAAGGCCAAGATGGTCTTCGCGATCCACCCGGGCGGCCCGGCGATTCTCAACCAGATCCGCAATCGGCTCGGCATCGAGGAATCTCAGATCGCGCTTAGCCGGAAGGTCCTCCTCGATAACGGGAACATGGCATCGGCCACAGCTCCCCATATTTGGCAGCTTATCGCCGATTCCGACGATATTCCGGTCGGGTCCAAAATTCTCAGCATGGCATTTGGCCCGGGACTGACAGTAATCGGGGCACTGTTCGAAAAAGTCTAGGGCCCATGGCATCTCAACCTCCAACGCAGAACCAGCGCTTCAGCGTGCCGGCCCCGTTCTACTGGGCCGTCCGCGGCGTACATTCCGGAGCCGGGCTCTTCGTCGGCCTCGGGAATCTCGAATCCAAGGTCTTGGCGCGCCGCCTCAAAGACGTCCAGGTCGACCGGCCGATCTACATTTGCGGGCTGCCGCGCGCGGGAACCACGATCTCGCTCCAAATGCTGAGCGAACATCCCGACATCACGACGCACAAATATGCCGACTTTCTGATGCCCTACACGCCCTACGCGTGGAACTGGCTGTTCCCGAAGATTCCGGTCGACGCGATGCGCAAGCCGGTTCCGCGGATTCATCGCGACCGGATACAAGTCACGCGCGACAGTGCCGAAATGGGCGAGGAAATTCTCTGGGAGCGTTTCTTCCCGCACATCCACGACGAAGAGCGGGTCAGCGTGCTCGACGGCAAAACCTCGAACGCGGCGTTCGAACGGTTCTACCGCGAGCATCTTCAAAAATTGCTGCTGTCGAGAAAACGCGGACGCTACGCGAGCAAAGCGATCATGTGCGTCATCCGCATGCAGTACCTGCGCCGCCTCTTCCCGGACGCGCGCTTCCTGCTCTACGTCCGTAACCCGGTGGATCACGTCGCCTCGCTGCTCAAACAAGACCGCATTTGGGACGAGCTGGACCGCGACGATCCGCGCCAGATCGAAATTATCGAGATGACCGGGCATCACGAGTTCGGTTCGCGGCAAATCATGGCGAACGTCGGCGACACGGCCGTGCTCGACGAAATTCACGCGCTGCGCGACTCGGGTCGGACCGTGCGCGCGCGCGCCCGGTATTGGTCGTACATGTACGATTTCGTGTTGAAGCAGATCGACTCGGATCCCGAGTTGGCCAAGGCCGTGCACGTCGTGCGTTACGAAGACCTGTGCGGCGACTCGGCCGACACCATCGACAAGATCGTCAAGCACACCGAACTGGATCCGCAGACGTTTGCCGGCGTTCGCGAAGCCTACACCGCGAAGCTCTCGCTCCCCGACTACTACCGGCCCAAGTTCGATGCCCGCGAGCTTGCCGACATCGTGGACGTGACCGGCCCCGTCGCCGCTCGTTTCGGGTACGACGTGGCCGCCATCGCCAGCCGGGCCGCCGTTCCGAACGAAGAGAAGAGCCCGGCCTAGCCGCTTAGGAGGGGCGGGCAAGCGTCGGGCGGTATTGTTCGTAAGGATGAAGCCGCATTATAGAAGTCTGGCAGCCGGCCTGGCATTAGCCCTAACGGCCTGCAACGGCAGCACGTCGACGACGACGCCGGCCACGCCGACCCCGGCGCTTGCCAACGTGGCCGGCCAGTACCACGGCAAAGTCAGCGACAGCGTTTTCGGAGCGGGAAAGGCCTTCGGGGACTTTTCGCAGACCGGCGCCTCGGTGGGGGGACGCCTTCGGATGACGTACGCCTCGAAGACGGTCGTGAACTCCGTCGCCATGGTGCTGTCGCGCGCAAACGCCCTAAGCGGAACGGCAATCGCCACGATCGGGGCGGCCGCGTGCACGTTCAGCGTCAGCGGCACGTACGACGCCGCGACCTTCGTGCTCACCGGAAACTATACCGCGGTCAGCGGCTGCTCGAGCGAAAACGGCACTTTTTCGCTTAAGGAAGCGTGCTTCTATCGGCAAAGCGCCGTGCCGAGCCCGCAGCGCGACGCCGGCCGCCGCAACGGCAAGCTCGGCCCGGACGCGGCCGGCCTGCACGCCTGCTAGCCTGCTAACAATTCGCTGACTTAAAAGCGCGCCGCATTGGCGATCGCAGCTTCTTCGCTCCAGGCCGCGCCGGCCGCCAGCAAATCCGCGAACTGGTCGGGCGCGAGCTGCTGCTCGAGACGGCCGCGTGCGCCTTCGCGAATGGCATCGTCGGGACCGACCAGCCGCCAATCGAGCGCCCGCAGCCGCTCTTCCGCATAGCCGAGCAGGCGCGCCGCGTTCTCGGCGTCGACGGTGCATTCCAGCGCCGCCAGATACAGGATGGCGCAAGCGGTTGCGACCGGATGACCGGCTCGCGCCGCGAGCGTCAGCGCCTCGCGCGCGGCGGGTCCGGCCCGGGCGCGATCGCCCAGCCCCAGATAACATGTGGCCAGGCCGTTCATCAAAAACATCCTTATGTCTTCGGGCGCAAGCTCTAGGGCATCGCGCGCGATGCTCGCCCCCGTTTGCAGTTCGCCGCTGACGATCTCGGCGTCGGCCCAGTACGCGAGCGCGCGTGCGGTTTCGTCGTCACGGCCAAGCGAGCGAAAGAGTGCGACGCTTTCCGCGAACCGGGGGCGAGCGCGCGCGATCTCGTCCGGCCGATACACGAACGCGCAGCGCTGCAGTATCGCTGCTAACAGTCGCGGATCGTCGAGCGTGCGCGCGCGCCGCAACGCCTCCTCCGCCGCTACCGCGGCCTCGTCGTACGCATCGCGACTGGCGAGATGGTGGGCGACCTGCGAAAGCGCGCGCGCGAGTCCCCGTTCGTTGCCAGACTCCCGATACAACTCGACGGCTCGCTGCGCCGACGTCAGCGCCCTTTCGTTCCCCCCTTGATTGTGCTGCAACATCGACAAACCGTAGGACAGACGCGCGCCCGTTTCGGACGCGAGCTCGGATGCAAACGACAGCGCGAGTTCGCAGCGGCCGATTCCCTCGCGCAGCAGCGAGAGACGTAGGAATAGCGGCGCGACGTTGGCGGCGACGCTCGCGCCGAGCAATACGTCGTTTTCTCCGTCCAACGTCCACGTAAGAACCGAACGATAGTTATCGAGCTCCTTTTCGGTCCTCGAAAGCCAGTCCGGCCGCGGCGCGGAGTCCCACTCGACATACGCGCGATCGGCAATGCCGGCAAAGGTTTGCGCGTGGCGACGAACGGCGGCCGCCGTGTCGCCGGCCTCGTCGAGCCGCTCGCGCGCGTACTCGCGGATCGGCTCCAGCAGCCGATAACGCTGGTTAGCTTCATCCAGCTCCACAACGAGCAGCGACTTGTCGGCCAACGACGTCAACAGATCCAGCACGTCCCCTTCGTCGCTCGCATCGTTTCCATAGACGCCGTCCGCAGCCTCAAGGGTAAAGCCTCCGGCGAAAATCGCAATATGGCAAAAGAGCTGCTGCTCCGGGGCCGTAAGCAGGTCGTAGCTCCAGTCGATGAGCGCGCGCATCGTTTGTTGGCGCGGCTGGCGATCGCGCGGGCCGCCAACCAATACGCGCAGACGCAGGCGGTGGACGAGGTCGTCGAGCGAGACCGAACGCATGCGCGCCGCGGCGAGCTCGATCGCTAAGGCGATGCCGTCGAGACGCCGGCAAAGGTCTTCGACGGTCGCGCGATTTCCTTCGTGCAGCCGAAATGCCGGATTGACCGCTCGCGCGCGTTCCGCAAATAGGTTCGCCGCCTCGGACGCGTCGAGCGACGACAACCGGTAGACGCGTTCGCCGTTAACGTTGAGCGCTTCGCGGCTGGTCGCGAGCACGGTAACCTGCGGACACGCCGCCACGATCGCCGGAACGATGCGCGCGACATCGGCCACGACGTGCTCGCAGTTGTCGAGCACCAGCAGCAAGTCGCGCGCTTTCAAATGCGCGACGAGCACGTCGAACGCCGGCGCGTCGGTCGTTTGGTCCGCGTCCAAGGCCGCGAGAATCGCGCTCGCGACGAGCGCTCCGTCCGAAAGCGGCGCGAGGTCGACGAACCAGGCGCCCTCGCGCGTATCGTTGAGCAACCCGGCCGCGGCCGCCAACGCCAAACGCGTTTTCCCGACGCCGCCCGTCCCGACGATGGTCACTAGCGCGCCGGTTCGCAGCCCTTCTTCGACCCGCGCAACGTCGCCGTGCCGGCCGACGAAACTGGTCGGCTGCGGCGGCAGGTTATTGCGCGGCGTTTCGATAGTCCGCAGCGGCCGGAACTCGACCGCCAAATCCGGCGCCGTTACCTGAAAGACGCGCTCGGGATCGCGCAGGTCCTTAAGGGGCAGCATCCCGAGCGCACGCAGCCCGACGCCGGACGGCAGGGCCGGCGCCGCGGTGTCGGCGACGACGCCCGAAACGAGCACCTGGCCGCCGTGACCGGCCGACAACAGACGCGCGACGCGATTAACGGGCGGGCCGAAATAGTCCCCGTCGCGCGCGTCGCTCTCGCCGGCATGAATCGCCATTCGAACGCGCAGGCCGTTGACGGCCTCCCAGTTTTCTGCGCCGATCCGGCGCTGTGCGTCGACGGCGGCGTTCAGCGCGTCGGTCGCCTTGGGAAAGACCGCGCAAAATGCGTCGCCCACGGTCTTAAAAACGACGCCTCGATTTTCTTCGATCGCGGATCGAACGATCGCGTCGTGCCGGCGCAGGGCAGCCTGCATGGCCTCCCGATTCGCGTCCCAGCGCTTCGTGCTGCCGACGATGTCGGTAAACAGGAACGTCACCGCGCGGCTGGGGATCGGGCGGAATTCCCTCACGCCGTAGTGTTCCGCAGGGGGTGCCCCGAGCCCGCTTCACGCGAAACCTCGCGCCTACGCTTGAGGAGACGGCGGCTTGCGTATCGAACCACGGCCGCATGGCCCTTTTCGGACGCGTCGCCGCGTGAGCGTCTCCGTCGAGCTTCTTCGCGACAACGTCGAACCCGAAGACATCGCGCTCTTGAGCAGCTTTACGCTCACCGCAACCTTCTGGCTGCTGTTTGCAACCGCCGTCGGGCTGTTGCTGAGCTTTAAGTTCCCGTATCCGGACTGGGCCGCGAGCCCATACCTATCCTTCGGGCGACTTCGCGCGATTCACACCAACGACACCTTCTACGGGTGGGCGTCGATCGCGCTGACCGGCGCGGCGCTGTACGTCGGGTCGCGAACGTCGGGCATCCCGATTGCCGGCAAGCGTCTCGCGTGGCTCGGACTGATCGGATTCAATCTGGCAGCCGTCTTAGGCACCATAACGCTCGACCTCGGCATCAACTACGGCGATCAAGAGTATCGCGAGTGGGTGTGGTGGATTCGCTTAATTTTGGTGGCGGCGATCGCACTGTCCGGAGCCGCGCTAGTTAAAACCGTGGCCGAGCGCGTAGAGCGCGACATTTACATCTCCAACTGGTACACGATCGGCGGATTCGTCTTCACGATCATCCTGAGCGTTGCGGCCCTACTCCCGCAGTATCAGTTCGGTCTCGGTCAGGTCGCCGTGCAAGGCTTTTTCATGCACAACGCAGTCGGGATGTGGTTCACGTTTCTAGCGCTCGGCGTCACCTACTACGCGCTGCCGAAACTGCTCAATCGGCCGATCTATTCATACGCTCTGGGGGTGTTGGGCTTCTGGACGAATTTGGTGTTCTATCCGATAATCGGCGCGCACCACTTTGAGTTCACGCCCCTGCCGTGGTGGTTCCAAACGCTGGCCATCGTCTTCTCGGTCGGAATGCTCGTGCCGGTGTGGGCGGGGAGCGGCAATTTCTTTCTAACGATGCGCGGGCACTGGGAAACGATCCGCCGGTCGTACGCGCTGCCGTTTATCGTGGTCGGCGTCGCTTACTACTTTTTAGGGTCCACGCAGGGAACGATCGAGGCGTTTCGCAGCCTGCAGTCGATCTGGCACTTCACGAATTTTACGATCGGCCACTCGCACGCCACGATGTACGGCTTTATCACGTTCATTGCGTGGGGGGCGATCTACGCGCTGCTGCCGCGCGCGACCGGGAAACAGCCCAGCGCCTTGGCGACCGGCCTCCATTTCTGGCTCGCGACCATCGGAGTGACGGCCTACGTCCTGGCGCTTTCGGTCGCCGGTACGCTGCAAGGTCTGACCTGGGCCGCGGGCGACCCGTTCATCTCTTCGGTCGACGCCGCCGATCCGTACTGGGTCGCGCGCGCGATCGCCGGCACGATGATGTTTCTCGCTCACATCATCTTCGCGTACAACGTGTTCGTGATGACGCTCGGCCCTTCGCAGGAAAGCGGTAAGTGGGTGCGGCAGCCGGCGAAACGAGCGGCGCCGTGAACCGCAGCGGAATGAACAACGTGTGGTCGATCGTCCTCGCATCGGCGATCGTCTACGGTGCGCTGACGGTCTTTATGGCGGTGATCCCCGGCACGGTGCTCTCGAGGACGAAACCGACGCCCGGAACCCATCCGCTTACGGCCCAAGAGTCGCGCGGTCGCGACGTCTACGTCGGCGAGGGCTGTGCGTATTGCCACTCGCAAGTCGTTCGGCCGCTGCGCCAAGATCTGGTCTTCGGTCGCCCCTCGGTGGCCGGCGACTACGCGTACTCGACGCCGGAACTGCTTTCCGATCATCGCAACGGACCCGACCTCACCAACATCGGCACTCGCCAGCCGAGCGCGACGTGGCAGTACATTCATCTGTGGAACCCGCGCGCGGTCGTTGCAGGCTCGATCATGCCGCGCTACCCGTGGCTCTTCGAGCTCAAGAGCAAGTCCGCACCGAACGACGTCGTCGTAACCGTTCCACCAAGCTACGCTCCTTCCAACGGAGCCGCGATCGTCGCGACGGACGACGCCCGTGCGCTGGTCGCGTATTTGAAAGCGCTCAAGCAGGTGCCGCTCGGGAAGGGCGGTGCCGGCAAATGAACGCGGCGCCCGCGCACGACGCCGCCTTTGGCTGGATCGTCATCGCCGCCGGCAGCGTCGCAACGCTCTGGACGATCGTCGCCGCCGCGTACTGGACGTTTTGGCCGGGCGAGCGCGACCCGCAGCATCCGAAGCACCTGATCTTTAAGGACGATCGCTAGTGGCGCACGAGCCCGAGGCGCCATACCCGCCCGTTTCGATCGCGGTTTATTTGGACGACGCTTCCGAAGCGATCGCGACGTACCGGCCGCCGGCGCGCTTTCATCTCGATACGACGCGTCTCCCGGACGGCAATCACGTCTTGCGACTGCGGGCCGTCGACGCGCTCGGAAACGTCGGCGTGCGCGCGATCCCGTTTACGGTCGCCAACGGGCCTGGCATCACGGTGACCGGGCTGCGGGCCGGCTCGCGCGTGCGGGGCAGCATCGACCTCGACATCAACGCTTTCAGTGCGTCCGAACCGTTCGACCCGGTGCGTGCGGAATCGTCCGGACCGATTCCCGTTTGGACGTGGGTTTTCTGCGCGATCGTCGCCGCCTGGGCCGCTTGGTATGGAATCGAATATTTCGCGACCCCGGCCGCATTCGCGCAGACGCCCACCTACGCCGCGAACCCCGCGCTGGCGGCCGCCCAGGAACCGGCCACCGGCACCGCACCGCAAAAGCCCGCCGCCGGCGGCAAGAACGTCGCGGGCTTCGACTACGCAACGCTGGGCACGCAAACGTACGCGCAGAGCTGCGCGTCGTGTCACGGCGCGGCCGGCGCCGGCGTGCCGGGAGCCTTTCCGGCGCTGGCCGGCGACCCGGTCGTCAATTCCAACGACCCGAACGCGCACATCAAGATCGTGTTGCACGGACTTTCGGGAAAGACGATCGGCTCGACGCGTTTCACGGCGCAAATGCCGGCATTCGCCGCGCAGTTAACCGACGCGCAGATCGCGGCCGTCGTCGATCACGAGCGCACGTCCTGGGGCAACCACGGTCCGCTCGTAACGCCCAGTCAAGTAAAAACCAACCGCTAACGCAGCTGGATGACGACCCCGGCGCCGATGTAATCGAACTTCAGCGCGCGCGCGCCGGTGAACGCATGGCCGTACTCCACGTCGACCTCCGTGCGGCTGCCGAGCAGCTTTTGGACACCGAAATCCGTAAACGCGCGGCCGCCGATATCGGGCGCGAGTTTCGAGACGAAAACGTATTCGGCGTAGAACTGAT
>DATCGB010000261.1:0-2693 GCA_036509155.1 Candidatus Tumulicola sp.
GCACGTTCACGCAGAAAATGTGCGAACTCGAAATATACAGGTAGCTGCGGGCTTCACGATTGACGCAGATCAGCAGGGCCGGGGGATCGACGGCCACGCTCGCAAAGGAGTTAAGCGTCAGCCCGCGCGGCTCGCCGTCCCGCAGGCTGGTTACGATGGTAACGCCGGTCGGAACGTGGCGCATCGCCTGCTTGAATGCGGCCGGCGAGATCATCGCTTACGGGCGCCGATCCCCGTGCCGTCGCCCAACGGCAGGATCGTTGCGTCCAGGTCGGTGCGTTCGAGAAAGTATCGGTCGAACTCGCGCATCGTGCGGACGTCCGGATCGCCCTCATCGCCGGCGGTGCCGGATGCAACGCGGCCGCCCAGCAGGCAGTCGTCGACGACCACCAGGCCGGAGAGCTTGAGCATCGGAACGACGAGATCGAGATACGTACGATATTCGCCAAGGTTCGCGTCGATAAAGACGATGTCGAGGTTGCGGTGCGGAAAGTTTTCGAGAAGCTCGAGCGCGGGCGTATTGAAAATTTCGATGTAGTCGTCTTCGCCGGCGCGTTTGAAGTACGAAAGTGCGACGTCGGTCCGTTGCGTATCGGTTTCGACCGTCCAGATTTTTCCCATGCGCGGCTGCGCGAACGCCATCCAGAGCGTAGAATAGCCGTAGCCGGTTCCAACCTCGAGGATCCGGCTCGCCTGCATTCCGGCGACGAGCGTAGAAAGCAGGCGCCCCGTCTCGCGCGAAACGACCGCAACGCCGTCCTTTCGACCGTGCTGCTCGAGCTCGAGCAGAAGCGGATGCGGCTGCGGATGCGTCGTCTCGAGGTAGCGCACGATCTGCTCCATCGAGCCATTTGTTGGCCGGTAACCACGACCAACCTGCTGAAGGTTCTTCCAGCTCCGCTTAGCGGTCGACGGCGTTCGCGCGTTCGGCGCTCTTGACGACGTTGCGCAGCAACGCGATGTTGGTTACCGGTCCGACCCCGCCCGGGACCGGCGTGATCGCCCCGGCCACGCGCGCCGCGCTTTCAAAATCGACGTCGCCCGCGAGCGCGCCGTCGACGATCGTGGTACCGACGTCGATAACGGTCGCACCCGGCATCAAGTCGTCGCCGCGAATCAGCCCGGGTACGCCGGCTGCCACCACGACGACGTCGGCGTTTTTCAGGAACGGCCGCAAATCCCCGGACTCTTTGTGAAGCACGGTGACGGATGCATCTTGCGCGAGCATGAGCAGCGCGACCGGCGCGCCGACGACGATCGAGCGTCCGACCATCACCGCCCGCTTTCCGCGCAGCGGCCAGTGCGGACTACGCTCGAGCAGCAGCATGACCGCTGCGGGGGTTGCGGGCACGTAGTCGGTGCCGCTGCCGAACGCCAGGTGTCCTTGATTCATCGGGTGCGTGCCGTCGACGTCTTTCTGCGGCGGTATCGCGTCGGCGACCGCGCGGATCGACAGGTGCGCGGGCAGCGGCTGCTGCAGCAACACGCCGTGAACCAACGGGTCGCGAGCCAGGCTCTCGAGGCGCTGGCGAACGGCCGCCAGGGATGCGTCTTCGGGGAGACGTTCCACCGCGACCGCGATGCCGGCGCGTTCGCCGGTTTTGACCAAATTCCGCACGTACGCGCGGCTCGATTCGCTCTCGCCGACGAAAACGATCACCAGCTTGGGATGAATCCCGGCGTCGCGTAGCGCACTCGTACGCGCGAGGAGTTCGGTGCGCAGGTCGGCGGCGAGCGCTTTCCCGTCGAGAATCTGTGCGTCCGGCACGCCGTCGCCGTTTCGTCCGCCGGAGGAGGCTTACCCCCTGGAACGCGTCCGACGCGAGATTCAACTCGATCCCCGCTTCGCCGCCGATGAGTTCGAGCGCGCGTTCGATAGTTTCGTGCAAACGTACAACGTCGCACCCAACGTCGCGCGCTGCACGCCCGAGGTGCTGGACCGTTATTGCCGGCTGTTCGAACGCCTCGACGACGCCGCGCGCAATCGCGAGGTCCGCTTTCGCGGCGTGCCGATCTACGCGGCCGTCCTGGCGACCGGCACGATCGTTTTGGAAGGCGAAGTCGACGAAGATCGCATGGGGGACTGGTAGCTTGCAGCGAGGTCCGACGGTGAATCGCCGGATCGTTTGGCTGCTCGTCGCGTTGGCGGTAGTCGTCGCCGGAGCGATCGTCGCGCCGTTTTTCCGTTCGTCGCAAGGGATGCGGGCGGCCGGTCCGGCCGGCCTCGCAGGCGAACCGGCTCCCGTTTTCGCACTGCGCGACGACGCCGGCGCTCCCGTTTCGCTCGCCGCCTATCGCGGAAAGATCGTCGTTATGAATCTGTGGGCGTCCTGGTGCCCGCCGTGTCGCGCCGAGATGCCCGAGCTGCAGCGCTTCGCCGATGCCTACCGCGCGCGCGGCGTCGTCGTCGTCGGCGTCAACCAGGGTGAGTCGGCGCAACGTGCGAGCGCATTCGCACGAGCGCTTCACATTAACTTTCCGATTTGGCTCGACGACCGGCAGCAGTACGGGCGCGTCTACACCGCGCTCGGGCTCCCGACGACCGTCGTCATCGGCCGCGACGGGACCGTCGCCCGTGGATTCGACGGACCGCTGACGTTCGCGCAACTGCGCGCGGCCGTTGCCGGCGTTCCGGCCCGCTAGCGTGCCGATAACGACGTTGGGAGCGGTCGCGTTAATCGTCGTAGCGGCGG
>DATCGB010000262.1:0-6069 GCA_036509155.1 Candidatus Tumulicola sp.
GCGCCAACGCGAACGCACTCGCACCGAGAACGAAAAACAGCGGGCGCGGCAGCGCGGGCACGAATGCGAGCGCCAACAGCAGCCCGCCCGCGCTGCGCAGAACGTCCGGCCGCGCGAATAACTGGGCCGCCAAGTCCGCCCCCAGCGCGCCGTCGGAGGCCACCCGCGTCACCATCATGCCCATCGCCGTCGAAATCAGGAAGGCCGGCAAGGTCGTGACCAGCGCGTTTCCGATCGAAAGCAGCGCGAACGTGTTGAGCGAGTCGATCGGCGAGAGCCCATGATAAACCGTTCCGACGACAACGCCGCCCGCTAAATTGAGTGCGACGATCACCAAGGCGGCGACCGCGTCCCCTTTAACGAACTTGCCGGCGCCGTCCATCGCGCCGTAAAAATCGGCCTCGCGCTGCACGACTTCGCGTTTGGCGCGCGCGCCTTCGGCATCCAGCGCGCCGGCGTGTACGTCGGCATCGATGGCCATTTGCTTGCCGGGCATCGCGTCGAGCGTGAAGCGCGCCGCCACTTCGGCGACGCGCTGCGAACCGCTCGCGATCACCACGAACTGAATCGTTACCAAGATTGCGAAAACGATCAAGCCGATAACGAGATTGCCGTGCACGACGAACGCGCCGAATGCCGGAATGATCGTCCCCACCGTACCGGGGACCGCGCCCTGCGTGAGGATCAGCCGCGTCGCCGAAACGTCGAGCGATAACCGAAACAGCGTCGCGACCAAAAGGGCCGGAGCGAACGCCGAGAACTCCAACGGGTCGTCGACCGTGACGGAGAGCAGCAGCACGAGCGCCGAACCGAAGATGTTGATGCCCAGCAAGATGTCGAGCAGCCACGGCGGCAGCGGCACGATCAGAATCGCGACGACCGCCAGCAGCAGGGCGGCGAACGCGTAGACCGGAGCGCGCGTCACGGCGTGCGAACCCGGGCCAGCGCCGCCACGATTTCGGCGACCGCGACGTAGTGGGCGTGGGCGATCGGTTCGCCGACCCGCCCGTCGCGGTAAAGCGCGCGCGCCAGCGGGACATTTTCGACAATCGGAACGTCGTGCGCCTTGGCCAGAACGCGAACGCGCAGCGCCGCTTCGCCGGCCGCGCGCACGACCACGCGCGGCACCGCAACGTCGGGCGGCCGGTACTCCAGCGCAACCGCGACGTGCGTCGGATTGGCAATCACGAACGACGCGTCTTTCACGCCGGCCAGCGCGCCGCGCAGCAGCGAACGATGCAGCGAACGCCGGCGCGCGCGCGCGAACGGGTCGCCGTCCTGTTCTTTCGCCTCGCGTTTGCGCTCTTCGAAACTCATCCGAAGTTTGCGCAGCCACGCGCTTCGGGAGGCGCCGTACTCGGCCAATGCAAACAGCAGGCCCGTTCCGCACGCCGCGAACGTGACGTGTAGGATCGCACGCCAAGCCGCCGCCGCAATCGCCGGCATCGTCGCCGCGCGCAGCATTTCCGACGCCGCCATCATCACGGATGGAAGCATGACGGCCGTCGCCGCGACGAATGCCGCGGTCGCCCGCAAGCCGTGCGCCAGCGTCTCGCGCGAGAGCATGCGTTTGATGCCCTCGAGCGGATTGAGGCGCTCGAACTTGGCCGTCAGCCCGGAGGTCTGGATGCCGCCGCTCTGCAGCACGCCGGCCGCCGCGCCGGCGACCGCGGCGGTCGACATCGGAATCAGCGCGAGCCCGATCGTCTCGACGACCGCGTGCCATGGCTCGCGACCCGAGGCGGCGGTAACGATCGCGCTGCGCGCGCTGGCGCCGAAGGACGGCGCGATCGCCGCCACCGCGCACGCCGCACCCGCGAACGCGAGATTCGCTCCCAGCTCGCTCGACCGAGCGACGTTGCCGTCGCGTTTGGCCTTTTCGATTCGGTGCGGCGTCGCCTCGAACGGTTTTTCGGCGTCGTCGCTCATCGAACCACGGGCAAGGCTACCACCGGCGCGATGGCGTGCTGCGCCAGCAGCGGAACGGCTAACGCGGTTGCAATCAAGGCGGCCGCGAACGCCAGCGGAAAGGCCAGCGTGAAACTGCCGAAACGCGGGACCGCCCGCGATAGCGCACCCAGCGCGATTTGCACGACGAAGGCCAGCCCGATCGCCGGCGCCGCCACGGCCAATCCGACCAGCACGATCGTGCCCGCGAGACCGAACGCGAACGACGCCCAGGCGTGCGGGCCGACGACCGCTCCCGGCGCGATTCGTTCGAAGCTCTGCGCGAACGCGAGAATCGTGACGCGATAGGCGCCGGTGAGAAAAAACCCGCCGGTGTACGCCAGCGACCAGACCCGTCCGAACCCGCTGGGCGCGACCAACTGTAGGCTCGGGGCGATCGCTTTGACGCCGACGTAATCGTCGACCGCACGACCGCCGGCGTACGCGCCGTCGTAGACGAGCGACGCCGCCATCCCGATCGCGCTGCCGATCAGAAACTCGACGACGAAAGCCGCCGCCAAGCCGATGCCCTCGACGCCCGCGGCCGGCGTCGCGCTCACGCCCGGCACGACGGCGATGGCAAGAAAGAGCGCCAACCCGGCGCGAACCGGCGGCGTGACGCTGGGATGCGAAAACCCGGGCGCGCGAAAGGCAAACCCCGCGCAGCGCGCGGCGACCAAGAGCGCCGTCGCGCTCACGAGCCACCGGTAACCGCCGGAATCGCCGCCAGCGCGCGATCGAACAGTCCGGCCAGCAAGTGCATCGCCGCCACGCCGAACATCGCGACCATCGTCCCGACGGCCACAACTTTCGGGAGCAGCGTCAGCGTTTGCTCCTGGATTTGGGTGGCGGCTTGCACCACGGCCACCGCGGTTCCGACCAAGGCTGCAACCGCCAGCATCGGAAGCGCGATCGCGGCCGTAGTAACGAGCGCATCGCGAAGCAGTCCATCGAAGGCATCCATCCCACGATGCTAGGCGGTCGCGGTTGCCGCGCTATTGCCGCGGCATAAACCGCTTCAGGCGCGAGTGAAGGCCGGGCGCCACGCGCTGGCGGCGAGCAGCGACGACACGATCGCCCGCGTCGCGGGCGAACGGTTGAGCGTATAGAAGTGAATGCCGGGGACGCCGGCTTGCAGCAGCGCGACCGCCTGCATCGACGCGTACGCAACGCCCAGCGCTTCGACTGCTTCCACGTCGCCTTTTCGCAGCTCCATTTCGACCCGCAGTTTGGGTGGAATGCTCGCGCCGCACATCGCGACGAACCGCCGAATCTGGTCGAAATTCGTGATCGGCATGAGGCCGGGCAGCATCGGCGCTACGATTCCGGCAGCCCGCGCGCGCCGTTCGAACTCGAAAAACACCGCGTTGTCGAAGAACAGCTGCGACACCAAGAAGTCGGCGCCGGCGTCGACCTTTTCGCGCAGGTGCGCGAGGTCGGCGTCGGCACTGGCAGCTTCGGGATGCGTTTCCGGATAGCACGCCGCGCCGATGCAGAAATCGTAGTTACGGCGCAGCATCGCGATCAGCTCGGTCGCGTGCGAAAATCCGCCCGGCGGCACGTCGAACGCGGACGTCCCCTTCGGCACGTCCCCCCGAAGCGCCAGGACGTTTCGAATGCCGGCGCGCGCCAGGTCGTCGAAGAGCGCGCGCAGATCGGCGCGCGTCGATCCCACGCAGGTGACGTGCGCGACGACGGTCAGGCCGATCTCGGCTTGAATCTGCTTGGCTAGCGCGACGGTCCGCGCGCGGGTCGAGCCGCCGGCACCGTAGGTAATCGAAACGAACGCCGGCCGCAGCGGCTGCAGCGCTGCGATGGCTGCGAACAGGCGGCGCGATCCGTCGTCGTCTTTGGGCGGAAAAAATTCGAACGAAAAAAACGGCCGAAGGGTTGCGATCGCGTCGCTGATCCGCATGGCGTACTCCATTAACGAAAGCTGGCGGTCACGCCTCCGCAGACCAGCGCCCAGCCGTCGACCATCACGAAGAGCAGCAGCTTTACCGGGAGCGACACGACCGGCGGGCTGAGCATCATCATCCCCAAGCCCATCAGCATCGCGGCGATCGCCAGATCGATCGCGACGAACGGCAGATAGAGCGCGAAGCCGATCGCGAAAGCGCTTCGCAGTTCGCCCACCACGAACGCCGGCACGAGCACGGTGACCGGCGCGCGCCGCGCCGCTTCGGGCGCGCGATGCGCTACCCGTTCGAACAGCGCGATATCGGCAACTCGGGTTTGACGAAGCATGAACGACTGCAGCGGACGGGCCGCGCGGATCAGCGCCTGCGATTGCGACAACTTGCCATGCGAATACGGCTCGACCGCATCGTGGCCGATCGCTTGCAGCGTCGGCGTCATGACCGCCAGCGTCAGAACCAACGCTAACCCCGTGATGACGGCGTTGGGCGGCAGCGCCGAGGCGCCGATCGCCGAGCGAACCAACGACAGCACCACGACGATGCGCACGAACGACGTGCACATCACCAACGCGAACGGCAGGATCGACAGCAGCGTGAGCCCGGCGAGCACGTCGAGCGGCACGGCCGCGTGCGCGCGCGAAGCGATCGCGATAACGTCGTTCACGAAATGCTAGGCGGACGTGCGATCAGTTCGACGATGCGGACGCCGAGGTTCTCGTCGAGGGCGACGATTTCACCTCGGGCAATCGGCCGGTCGTTGATCAGCAGATCGACCGGTTCGCCGGCCAGCCGGTCCAGTGCGACGATCGAGCCGGTGCCGAGCTTCAACACGTCGGCGACCAAGAGCGTACACGTGCCCAGCTCGGCCGTGAGGCGCAGCGGAACGTTCATCAACACGTCGACGTTGCCGTTTCGCATCGTTTTCGGGTCGGACGTCACGATGGCGCGCCGATCGCGAGCGCGTAACGGCCGTCGCGCATTCCACACGCACCGCGCGCGAGCGTCCGGCCGCCCAAGCGCAGTTCGCCGCGCAGCGGGCTCGAGCGCGCAATCGGGACCGTCGCGCCGGGGACCAGCCCAGCCAGCGCTCGCGCCGGGACGATCGCGATCTCGACGACGACCGACGGCGCGAGCGCGAGGCCCGCCAGATCGTCCAGCGTCAGCTTCCCGTGCGGCTCGGGTGCCGGGTCGCGCGACAGCGCGATCCCGATGCGGGCGTCGATCGGCGCCTCGAGCGCGATTTCAAAGTAGGTAACGAATCCGCAGATCGTTTGCAGGCGCTCGAGCGCTTCACGCTCGCGCGGGCCGCAGACCGCGTTGAGCGTTCCGGCGATCGCGGCAACCGTGCGCTCGAGCACGTCGCGTTCGATCGGCGAGAGTTCGCGTTGCGCCGCCGACGGATCGGCGGCTTCGCCAAACGCGGCGGCGGCAATCGCGGCCGCGTCGGCCGGGCGCAGCACGATCGCCGCATCGGCAATCCCGCCGCGGACGCGATAGAGCATCGCCCCGCGCGCGATCGCGGCCCACGCTTGCGGCGACGGTATCCGAGGTTCCAGCAGCCGCACGCCGACGGCCACGCCGAAGAGCGACGCAAGGGTTTCGCGTACGCCGCTCGACGCGACGCACGCCGCCCCGACGGGCAACGCCGAACGGTCTTCAAAGCGGGCCTCGCGCACGCGCTTTCCGTCGTACCAAGCTGCAACGCGGCCAAATGCAAGCGACCTCACTTGACGACGTCCATCGCGGCTTTGCTGAAGTGGTCTTTGGCGGTTTGTGCCGCAGCCAGCGCGTCGAACGCGACGTACGCGTCTTTAAGACGCGTGAGGCTCGCGTCGATATCCACGCGGCTGCGCTCGCGCCGCATGGGCGTCAGCGCCCCGAACGTGCCGTCGCCCGGCAATCCTGTATGCGGAACGACGCCCTCCGGCGCGAACAGGATTCGTCCGTCGGCGGTGTCGAGTTTGGTCCCGGCCGGGAATCGCGCCAGCACGATCCGGCCGACGACGACGTCCTGCAACGCGCGGTTCCCAGTGCGCGGGTCGACCGCCGATCGCGCGTATACCAGGCTGCCGTCGGCGTCGATCCGCACGTCGGCGGCCCGCCCGAGCGCCGCATCGACCGGATCGATCCGCAGCTCGCCTAAGGTTCCGCCGGGCGCGCGGCGACCGAGAATCGGACGCTCGCGGCCATCCACGAGCCGGCC
>DATCGB010000263.1:0-5619 GCA_036509155.1 Candidatus Tumulicola sp.
CGCGCGAGCAGAAACGGCGTGCCGACCCACGCGCCGGCCGCGCCGGCCGCGAGCACCGCGGCAAATCCGCGCCCGGTGGCGATGCCGCCGGCCGCGACGACCGGACGATCCGTCATCTCGAGCACGATCTGCAGCAGCGGCAGCGTTGCGACGCTCCCGGTGTGCCCGCCCGCTTCGGTTCCCTGCGCGACGATGACGTCGACGCCGGCGTCGATGGCCGTCTGCGCCCAGGCGCGACTCTGCACCTGCGACGCGACCAGAATGCCGGCCGCGTGCAGCCGTTCGACGTACGGCGCGGGATCGCCGAACGAAATGCTGACCAGCTTGGGGCGGGCCGCGAGCGCAACGTCGAGCAAATTGGCCCGGCGCTCCAACACCCACGCCGCCAAGCCGATTCCAAAAACGCGGTCGCGCTGGCGGCGTAACAACGCCACCTGCTCGGCGATCGCGGCCACGCCTTCGTCCTCATCGAAGCCGAGCATTCCGAACGCGCCGGCATCGCTCACGGCGCTTGCCAGCTCTCCGCCCGCTTGGGGCGTCATCGGGGCGTTGAAGAGCGGGACGTCGATCCCCAGCAGCGTCGAGAGCGGAGTCCGCAGTTTCATCGGTTTCTCATCCGTTTACCGGCTTTCCTAATGTGCCGTCGGGCGGGCCCCCGTAAGATAAAAGCATGTTTATAAAGTCCGTTCGCTCCGCCGCCGCAACGCTGGTTATGAGCGCCATGGCGTTCGGCTATACCGTGCAGCCGGTCAAAGCCGATACGACGTCCACGCTCATCATCACTGCCGCCGCTGCGATCGGTCTGATGACGGCCGTCAACGTCGCCCAGAAGAATGCCAAGGCCCGTCAGCTCGTCGGTTATCTGCCCGACGGTTCCCAAGTCTACGCCGACGGACACGTCGTAGCCCGCAACGGCCAAACGTGGTATCCCGGCAACTACGGTCAGAACATCGCGTGTAACGGCCAGCAGTGTTACGTCACCGGCGGCAACGTCGGCTACGGCCAGCAGCCTTACGGGCAGCAGCCCTACGGTTACGGTCAACAGCCTTACGGTTACGGTCAGCAGCAATACGGTTACGGTCAGCAGCCCTATTACGGTCAGCAGCAATACGGCTACGGCGGCTATCCGCCGGGGTACGGAAGTTACCCGGCCGGGTACAACAACGGTCAGGCCAGCCCGGGTTACTATCCGCTGCCGGCCGCACCGACGCCGCGCTACCGCAATACGAACACCGGAGGGACCGGCTCCCACGGGTCGACGTCGACTGCCAATCCAAATCCGCCTGCCCGGCAGACGGGCCGCGTGATTCAAACCCACGACTCCGGACCGATCCGCGAGAAGCACGGCAAGCAGCAGCCTCCCGGCCTTCGCTAACGAAATCGCGGGGAACTTAGCCCCGCAGCATGACGCGGGCGGCGTTCCAGCCGGAGGCGCCCATCACGCCGCCGCCCGGATGGGTGGCGGCGCCGCACATGTACAGGCCCTTGATCGGCGTGTTGTAGCTGGCGAAGCCGGGGACGGGGCGAAACGCGAAGAGTTGATGCAGCGGCATCGCGCCCTGGAAGATGCTGCCGCCGGTCAACCCGAAGGTGGTTTCTAAATCCACCGGCGTGAGAATCTGCCGATCGATCACCGAGTCTTTGAAACCGGGCGCGTACTGCTCGACGATGTCGAAGCAGCGGTCGGCGTATTCGTTGCGCCGAGCATCGGTCCAAGGCCCGTCGGCAAGTGCGTAGGGCGCGTATTGCGTGAACATCGACATCAGGTGTTTGCCGGGCGGCGCGACGGTCGGGTCGAGCGAGGTCGGCATCGTACACTCGACCACCGGCTGCGCCGACATCTTGCCGAATTTGGCATCGTCGTACGCGCGCTCGATGAAGTCCTGATCCGGGCACAAATGCACGGTGCCGCGATGCTGCGGTCCGGACTCGTGGCCGGGCAGCGCGCTAAAACTGGGCAGCCGTTCGAGCGCGACGTTGATTTTGCACGACGCGCTGCTGTACGAGATCCGGGCGACGGCGTCGTTGAACGCGGGCGGAAGCTCGGCGGCGTCGACGAGTTTTTGAAACGTTACGTGACAGTCCACGCCCGAGGCCACCTTGCCGGCGTAAAACTCGTCACCGTTTTGGAGTGCGACGCCGGTCACGCGGCCGTTCTTCGTCAGGATCTTAGCCACTTCGGCGTCGGTGCGGATCTCGACGCCGAGGTCCTTGCCGGCCCGCGCCAACGCCTGCGTCAAGCCGCCCATGCCGCCCTTGACGTAGCTCCACACGCCACGCTTGCCGTTGGTCTCGCCCATGACGTGATGGAACAGCACGTAGGCCGTGCCCGGCATCGACGGGGCCATGAACGCTCCGATGATTGCATCGGTGGCGATCGTTCCCTTGAGTTCTTCGGATTCGAACCAGCGGTCGAGAATCGGCCGCGCCGCACCGGTCAGCACTTCGACCGCTTCACCCATCGCCGGCCCGAGCTTCTGCAGCGCTTTGCCCATCTTGCCCATTTCGAGCAGTTGGTGGAGTTTTGGATGGATCAGGTTGGGTGGAACTTGCGTGAGCGTGGGCTCCACCACCGACGCCACGCGTTCGAGCATCGCTTCATACTTCGGATAATTTTCGGCATCGCGTTTGCTGAACTTGGAAATTTCCTCGACGTCCTTGCTCGAGCCGGTTCCGAGCATCAGGTAACGCCCGTCGAGAAACGGCGAAAACGACGCCGGATTGCGTTCGATCGGTTCGAAGCCATAATCGCGAAGCTTCAGATCGGCGATGATCTCCGGGCGGAACAGGCTGTTCACGTACGCCGCGGTTGAAACCGAGTAGCCCGGCCAGGTTTCCTCCGAAACGCAGGCGCCGCCGACCACGTAACGGCGCTCGAGAACGAGCACTTTCCATTTGGCGCGCGCCAGGTAGCAGGCGGTCACGAGGCCGTTGTGGCCGCCGCCGACGACGATCGCGTCGTATTTCATGCTTAGATTTTCACCTGTAGGCTGAGGTAGGCGGCGAACGGCGCGTTGATCGAACTCGTAAGGTCGTTATACACGCCGAACGACGGCTGGTAGGGATAGCGCAGGAACGTCTGCACGTTGGCTCCGGGATTGTAGGCGTTGCCGACGGGCGGAAGCGCGTAGGTAAGGTTCCCGTACGAGCAGACGTTGTTGCCTTGGAAATAGGTAAAGGCCGTCTGCTGTCCGCCGAAACAGGTTTGCAGCAGGTTCGCCAGCGTGAGCGTGACGTTCGCGCGCGGCGAAATCTCGTAACCGATCCGCACGTGCGCCAGCAGCTGGGCCGGTTGGCGGAAGGCGCCGATGCCGTCGAACTGTCCGGTGTAGGGGTCGGGAATCGACAGGCTTGCCGCGCAGTGCCCGTGGTCGGCGCTATAGGGCGCGCCGCCCGCGCCGCCGTAGGGGTAGCGCGGATCGCCGGAAATCGATCCCGGCAGCGGTATGCCGCAGCCGGCGGCCGGATCGATGCCGGGCGTGGTCAGCGGCGCTCCGTACCGGTTTCCGGCTTGGAACTGGAACGACGGCGTGATCGAAAACCGGTCGTGCTTGTAGTTGAGCACCAGCGTCGCGACGTACGGGTAGTTGTACGCGTTGACGCCCGAACCGACCGGTCCGGGAAAGGTCGAGTACGGCAGATACGAAGCGTTGGGGTCGTATAGTGAAAAGGCCGGCGAGAGCCAGTACGGATTGGCGATGTCGCGCGGCCGCGAGCAGCTCGGGTCGGGCTGGCCCTTGGGCGTGTAGCACGCCGCCGCATACGTTCCCACACCGGCCGTCGTGTAGCCGCACACCGGCTGGCCGAACTGTTTCTTCCCATACTGGGCGCCGCCCGGCGCGCAGGCCTTCGTGTAGGCGTTGTACTGCGAGATGCCGGCGTTGATCGGCGAAAGAATCGTCGTGCCGTTGGGCAGCAGGTTGTACTTCACCGTCGCGTACGTGTAGGCGAACGAAAGCTGGCCGGACAGGCCGTTGCGGTTGAAGTCGCCCTTCTGAAACTCGAATTCGAACCCGGACGACGTTTGGTTGCCGGCGTTGAGACCCGACGTCAGGCCGGTCTGATAGTTGATGTAAAAGTTCTCGATTTGATTCTGCGTCTGGCGCAGAAACGGGGTCAGCTTGAACGACATGTCGGTGCCCTTGAAATGATGCTCGAGCGAAAAGTCGCTATTGAACGAGATCGAAGGCGCGACGTCGTGCCCCGGCGTGGTGAAGCCGAGCGCGTAGAACTGGGTGAGCGTATCGGGCAGGTTCTGCTCCAGCCCGTTGTACTGCTCGTAGGCCGAACTCGGCTGCTCGTTATACTTGCCGTAGCTGGCGCGCAAAACGGTATCCGGGCTGACGGTGTAGGTCATGCCGATGCGCGGCTGGACGATATTGTAGTCGAAGGCGGCCGGCGAATTCTGCAGGTGCGCGTTCATGTACTGGCTGCCGAACTTCGAGCACGGGACTTGCGAGTTGGTGCTCCACGGCCCGGGCAAGGAGGCCCGGTCGACCAGCCCGAGCGTCTGCGTGTCGAAACACGTGTCTTGATTGAAAGCGTTGAACCAAAAGTCGCGAGCCGGACCGACGTTGGTGTTCGATCCGACGAAGCTGTAGTTATCGACGCGAACGCCGAAGTTGAAGTTCAACTTGTCGCTGGGCCGCCACTGATCGGTGATCGAATAGCCGGTGAAGGCGGGGGTGACCGTGTTGTTGAGTCCGTAGGCCCCGTTTTCGACGACGTAGTAGGCGCACTTCACGCCGCCGCAGGTCATTTTCCCGGCCGCCGGCGGCGCCGTCCCGCCGGCGATGCCGGCCAGCGACGCGAACGTGGGCAGCGTTCCGTAAGTGATGCCGCTGCCGCCGCCGTCGCTGCAGGTGGTCGCCTTCGCGGGGCCGGTTCCGGAAGCGGGTGCGGCGTAACAGGTGCCGCTGGAAAGCGCGTTCGGGTTGACCAGCACGGCGAACGAGTCGCCGTAGCCGAACATCTGCTCGTTGTAGATGCGCGCGCCGGTCGCGGTGGTGTACGACGCTTCGGCTTGAAGCAGGTTTTGCGGGTTGATTTGGTCGGTGAACGAGACGCTCAGTCCGCGCGTGTGATTGTTGATTTCGTAATCGCCGCTGTCGTAGTAGGCGTAGGGCTGCAGCGACATCATCGGACCGTTCTCGATCCAGTCGGAGTAATACGTGTAGCCGTAGACGCGCAGAAACGCGCTCGAGCTGAAGTTCTTTTGATACTGCAGCTTGACGATTGCCTGGCCGTTGTAGCCGCGGTCGCGCTGGCTTTCGCCGCCCGGTATCGGCGCGAACAACGAATGTGCCGGCGACGATGGGTAGAGGTAGGGCGTTACCAGCGATCGGTAGTTGGACGGCAGCAGCGTCCCCACCGGACCGTTGTACTGGAAGCTGTCCAAGTAATATGGCGGGGTCGATCCGACGGTCGCGTGATAGTTGGCCAGGCCTTCGTCGTTGACCGAGCTGAAGAAGGTGGTGAAGATTTCGTCGTTATCGTAGAGCAGCTGCACGTCGTCGCGCAGGCCGTCGTTTTTATGCGGGATGGCGAGATGCAGGTTGACGACCGACGTGCGGGTCGCGATGTTGACCGGGTCGGCGCTTCCAAATCCGGTCGGACCGA
>DATCGB010000264.1:0-2041 GCA_036509155.1 Candidatus Tumulicola sp.
CCAGCCGATTCCGCTAGGCGCAATCCTGGTGCGAGACGACGTCGGCGACGATGCCGCGCGTTCGATCGACGCCGCCATCGCGCGCAGCCTCGCCTTCGCGCGCGCGAACGATTCGGCCGTCATGCCCTACGTTCGCGAGCACGCCGTCGAGATGAGCGACGAGGTCATCCGGCAGCACGTGGCCCTCTACGTCAATGAGTTCACCGAGGATTTGGGCGACGCCGGCATCGAGGCCGTTCGAGAATTTTTCGCGCGGGCGCACGACGCCGGCGTCCTCCCTCGGACCGCCGAACCGCGGTTCGTCTGAAATCGATGCAACGGCGATCGTTTATCGCTTCGGCCGCCGCAGCGACGATAGCCGCGACGACTTTCCCGGTCTCGGCGCAACCGTTGCCGCGTCCCGCGATCGAACTCGGCGACGACGTTTTCCTGGGCAGCGCCTGGCGCGATCTCGGCTCCAAAACCGTCGGCATCATCGCGAATCAAAGCGGCGTGACCTCGCGCTTGGAATCGATCGTCGACGCGATCCGGCATCAAGGCAAGGTGCACGTCAAAGCCATCTTCGCACCCGAACACGGCCTGCGCGGCGACCGTCCGGCGGGCGCAGCGGTGGGGTCGTACGTGGACCCCGCGTCGGGACTGCCCGTTTACAGTCTGTACGGGGCGACGCGCCATCCCAGCGCCGCGATGCTGGCCGGAATCGACGTGCTGCTCTTCGACATTCAGGACGTCGGATCGCGCGCGTACACGTATATTTCGACGATGGCCTATGCGATGCAAGCCGCCAAAACGTACGGGAAAGAGTTCTGGGTGCTCGACCGGCCTAATCCGGTCGGCGGCACGACGATCGAAGGCCCGGTGCTCGAACCGGCGTATGAATCGTTCATCGGCCTGTATCCGATCGCAATGCGCCACGGCATGACGGTCGGCGAACTCGCGCGCCTCTTCAACGACCGCTTCGGCATCGGAGCGAATTTACGCGTCGTCGCGATGAACGGCTGGCGGCGTTCGATGATTTGGCCGGATACCGGGCTGCAATGGGTTGCAACGTCGCCCAACATCCCCGAATGGTCGACGACGTTCGTCTATCTGTGCACCGGTTTGATCGATAACGCGGGAATCAACAACGGCACGGGCTTTACGAAACCGTTCTTCTTAGCCGGAATGGCGGGGGTCGACGGCGCGCGGCTGGCAGCGGCGCTGAACGCTCGCGACCTGCCGGGCGTGTGGTTTCGCCCAGCGGCGTGGGAGCCGATCGCGGGCTTTTGGAAGGGGCGTGACCTCACCGGCGTCGAGTTGGCCGTTTTCGATCCGCGGCGATTTCTCCCGGTTCGCACGGCCGTCGAAATTTTGGTCGCAACGCGCCGGCTTTTCCCGCAGGTCGTTCGCGTGAAGGCGCAGGCACTCGACCGCGATTGGGGCACGTCGTCGCTGCGCCGCGGGCTGCTCGCCGGAAGCTCGGCCGATACGATTGCGACAGGCTGGAACCAAAGCGTTGCGGCTTTCGGCACGCTGCGAGCCAAATATCTCTTGTACCCAATCGCGTAAGCAGAATGCGGCGCTCGCCGCGCCGAAGGACGCCGGGTGCTCCACCAACGACTGATTGAGGCGCTCGGAAGCGATGCGGTCAAGACTGCCCCCGAGGACCTGTCGGTGTACGCCTTCGACGCGTACACCGACGGCGGTTTGCCCGCCGCGGTCGTCCTGCCCGCATCCGTTCGCGACGTCAGCGCCGCGGTAAAAATTGCCCGCGAGTGCGGCGAGCCGATCGTGCCGCGCGGCGCCGGTACCGGTCTGTGCGGCGGCGCGGTTCCGGTCGTAGGCGGCGTGGTCGTGTCGCTTACGCGCATGAACCGGATTCTCGAACTCGACGTCCGCAATCGGCGCGCGCGCGTTCAAGCCGGCGTAATGAACCTCGATCTCTCCACCCGGGCCGCACCCAGCGGAATGTTTTACGCTCCCGACCCGGCTTCGCAGAAGATCTCGACGATCGGCGGAAACGTCGCAACCAACGCCGGAGGGCCGCACTGCCTGTCGTACG
>DATCGB010000265.1:0-9817 GCA_036509155.1 Candidatus Tumulicola sp.
CGACCAGTTCGACGATGGGGATTCCGGGCGTCGAAAAGTTTACGCTTGCGCTTAAGACGATCGCCGACGCAATGCAGATTCGCAATCGCGTACTTGGCGCGCTTGAAGTCGCAGCGAAAACCAAGGATTTGATCGAGCGCGACCGCCTGCTGCGATTCGTCATCGTGGGCGGCGGGTTCACCGGGGTTGAAGCTGCCGGCGAACTGCGCGGTTTCCTAGGGACGGTTCTGCGATATTATCCGGCGATCGACGCCTGCGCGGTTGAAGTCGTATTGGTGGACGGCGGCCGCGCGCTGCTTCCTCACTTGCCGCCGAAATTCGGCAAGAGCGCGGCCGGATCGCTGGACGAGCGCGGCGTGCGCATTCATTTGGGTGACGATGCCTGCGCGGCGGACGGCCACGGCTTGGAGCTGAAGAGCGGCAAACGCCTCGAAAGTCGCACGATCGTTTGGGCGGCCGGGGTCGAAGCCGCGCCGTTAGTCAAAACGCTTGGCGTCGAAACCAGCGCGCAGGGTGCGGTGAAGGTAAATGGCGACTTCTCGGTGCGCGGATCGCGGCATTTGTGGGCGATTGGAGATTGCGCGGCGGTTCCGCAGCCTAACGGCGGCACGTATGCGCCGCTCGCACAGAATGCAACGCACGAAGGGCCGTTGCTCGCGCGCAATATTCTCGCGGCACTCGATGGGCGGCCGACGCGCAATTTTCGATACAAGGAACTCGGGCAGATGGCCTCCTTGGGCGATCGCCAAGCTCTGGCCGAACTGCCGGGCGGACGTTTATTAAGTGGGACGCCGGCGTGGCTTCTGTGGCGCGCATACTATCTGAGCCGTCTGCCGGGCTGGAATCGCAAGGCGCGGGTGGCCGTGGATTGGTCCCTGGAGATGGCTTTTCCGCGGGGCGTCGGAAAGTTGCCGCTCGTTGAAGAAGGCTCGACATCCTTTGAGGATATGCATGCGCTTAGCGGATAGGGTGGCGATCGTTACGGGCGGCGACACCGGGATCGGCCGAGCGATTTCGCTCGCGATGGCGCGCGAAGGTGCGAGCGTCACGATCGACTACGTCGGGGACGAACGGCCCGCGAAAGCGGTGGTCGACGAGATCGAAAACTTCGGCGGCAAAGCGTACGCCGTTGCGGCCGACGTCGCCAAGCCGGACGAAGTTACCGCCCTTATCGACGCAACGGTGAAGCGCTTTCGAGGCCTGGACATTCTGGTAAATAACGCCGGAATCGAACGCCGGCAGGCGTTTTTGGAGACCCCGCTCGATGAATGGAACAACGTCATCGCCGTGAACCTGACCGGAGTTTGGATCTGCTCCCAAGCGGCAGCCCGGCAGATGGTCAAACAGAAACGCGGTGGCCGAATCGTGAATATATCGTCGATTCACGAAGACCTGGCGATGCCCACAAACGCTCCGTACTGCGCCTCCAAGGGCGGCGTGCGGATGTTGATGCGAACGATTGCGGTCGAGCTGGCCGCCCACAAAATAACGGTGAACGACATCTGCCCCGGCGCCGTCGACACGCCGATGGATGCAAAACTTAAGGCCGACAAGAAGAAACACGACGCGCTGCTGGCGGAGATCCCGCTGCGGCGGATGGCGAACCCCAAAGAGATCGCCGGCCTGTGCGTGTTCTTAGCTTCGGACGAAGGCGCGTACGTTACGGGAGCCTCGTACGTCATCGACGGCGGCATGACCAAGCAGTCGGGCAGCTTGTGATCGCCCAAATTCTTGGATCGGGGGAACGGATCTCCACGTATGCGATCGACGACGATCAAATGGCGGCCGGCAGCACGCTGGGAGCGCCCAAGGCGGTCGTCATCATCAAGGCTACCGGGGCGATCGAGAAGTTCTACTCGATCGAAGCCGGTCAAACCGCGATCGGAACGGTCATGCTGCACCACTGGGACGAGCGCACCGGCATCCGGCTGCCGGCAACCAAGGGGCGGTTCGTCATCCACCCCGAGCGTCAGGAACACATTTTTAAACTCGCCAACGGCCTCACCGTGGAAGAGCAAATCTTCATTCTCAATGGAAAACCGGAGGGGAAGAAGGTCGACCCGCCGGCCGGATATTACCGGGTCGTGCTGACGAACGACACCGGCGAAGAGGTCCGGATCGGCACGTATGCCGCCGCCCAGCTTCGCGGGAATACCGAGCACGACGTCCTCACGGCATATAGCCGAAAGCATAAAGCCATTCTTGCATGGAACGAATCGGATCCGAAGCTCGTTCGAATGTTCGGCTGTTCGGTCGAGCCGACGTCGTACGAAACTACCCACGAAGCCGGAAAGTCGAGTGCCGCGAACTTCCCCGGCGAGCTGCCGAATACGATTCAAAAGATCGCCGGCGATCCAATCGGATTGCTCCATTTTAGTCACCGGATCCCGCCCGGCGCCTATGCGGAGTTTACGCTCCTGCTGTCGTTTTCGATATCGGGACGAGCTTCGGCCGAAAGAACCTATCGTTCGTGCCCGAAAGCCAAACGCGCGCTCGAGCTGACCAAGGCTCATTTCGACGAGGTCCTCGATCTTGCCGTGCTCGTAACGCCGGACTCAGACGTGAACCGCGGCGTTCTATGGGCCAAAGCCAACATGCTGCGGGTCGAAATGCTGGCGCAGACCGGATGGAGCTTCGTGAACGATCCGACTCGCTCGAACAATAGCGTCGGCCGCGACACCGCTTGGTTCGCCTTCGGTGCCGACTACATCACGCCCGATTTCGCGCGCGACTCGCTGCTATGGTACGCGACGCATCTCAAGAAGAACGGGATGGTCGTCGAATATTACGACGTTCGAAACGGCAAATCGGCGGACTACGGGCTGAACATCAACGACAACACGCCGCTGCTAATCCTGGCTCTCTGGCATCATTACGCCACCACCGGCGACTTGAGCTTTCTGAAGCGGGTGTATCCGCAGGCGCTCAAGGCCGCCCGTTACATTCTCTCGCAACGTAACGACCAAGGATTGGTTTGGTGCACAGCCACGGGAACGTCGGACTGGGGAATCATCGGTTGGCGCAACGTCATCCGGAACTATCGGCTGTCCGGTGCGACCACGGAGGTGAACTCGGAGTGTTACGCCGCCTTTCGAACCGTCGCTCACATGGCGCGGACGCTGAAAAAACACGCTCGAGCCGCGGAATTCGGAGACCACGCGCAAGACCTGCGTAAGGCGATCAACGAACACCTGCTCGACCCTCGTAACGGATTGTATTACCTGAACATCGACTTGGACGGCAACCCCCGGGCCGACGTGACCTCGGACCTAGTCTTCCCAGTGATGTTCGAAGTGGCGGACGACGAAACGGCCGCGAATATTATCAGCCGACTGAGCGTTCCGGAGTTTTGGAGCGATGCCGGAATCCATACGCTGCCGCGCAACGACATCAACTACGGCCCGACTCACGGCTACGGTCTTCTGGGCGGCGTGTGGGCTGGCGTAACGTTTTGGTACGCCTTCGCGGCGGCCTCGTTCAATGCGAGTTTCATGGCTTACGCCCTCAATATCAGCTTTCGCCATTACTCAAACGACCCATTACGCAATAACACGGTACCGGGCCAGTTTTCCGAATGGCTGCATGGAGAGACGCTGACGAATCAAGGGATGATGCTCTCGCCGTGGTTCCCGCCGCGCTACTTGTGGGCCGCGATCGAAGGCGCCGGCGGCCTCGATCTTTCCGGCAGCTCGCCGAGCGTCAGCCCCAAGCTGGCGGATGGCTGGAAGTGGCTGGGGGTGCGCAATCTGCCGCTGGCCGGCGAGCGCCTTACCTGGTTCGTAGTCCGGGTCCCGGACGTGAAGATGTATGCAAATTTTCGCTTCGACCAGCCCATGCCCTACGAGGCGTTCGACGACGACATTAGCGAGCAGGTTCGCGTGAGCGGGTCTGAGGCCACCGCGATCGCGCTCCGTAAGGGCGACCGCCTAACGATCTTCGTCGGAAATACGGCCGATCGGACGATCACGACGGCCGTGGGCCTGAATAGCCGGCTGGCCGGCCGGTACGCGACGCGGGTCTTCAATAGCCTGCGCGGAGATTGGCTCGAGGGGCGGAGTACCGATGCTGCCGACTTACGGCGCGGCGTCGCGATCGAGATCGACGCGAAGGGCTTCTGCGTTCTCGAACTCCGGCAGGAGGCGTGAAATGAGCGAACCAGCGCGCTTCGGCGTGAGCGAGTTTACGACGTGGCCGTGGTCGTTCGAGCGCGACGTGGAGCGCTACGCGGCCCATGGAATCGACGCGATCGAGATTTGTGAGTTCAAGCTCGACCGAAACGACTACGCGCCTCAGCTCGAGATGGTGGCGCGCGCGGGTCTGGGCGTGAGTTCGGTTCAATCGACGGTGCATTCGCTCTTTCCGGATAGTCTGGCGCCCGCGCCGAGCGATCCCGAAGATCGGATCGCGCACATGAAATCGGCAATCGATCGAATATCGCCGCACGTTCCTACCGGAACCCCGTTCGTGGTTATCACCGGCGCCGCTCCCGGCGGCGATGCCGAACGCGTGTACCAACGAGCCCTCTCCGCTTTTGCGGAGCTGGCCGATTTTGCAGCGGCGCGCGGCATGCGGGTCGCCTACGAGCCGCTCAATCCGGTTCTGTTTAATACCGACACCGCGCTTTGGGGCCTCGATAACGCGTTGGATCTGGTCCGCACGATCGACCACCCGGCGCTGGGCCTCTGTTTCGACACGTGGAATATCTTTGAAACTCCGAACCTGCTCCGGGTCATCCGGGAATGCGGCGACCGCATCTTCTTGGTGCAGGTCAGCGACTGGCACCGGCCGCGATCGGGGGCCGATCGGGTCGGCCTGGGGGACGGAACGATCGACAATGCGGCGCTCGTAAGGGCGGTCAGAGATAACGGCTATCGGCGCCCGTACGTGTTGGAAATTTTTTCGAGCGAATCGTTACCCGATTCGATTTGGCAAGCCGACCTGGACCGGGTGCTCGAAAAGAACGTGCGTGCGTTCGCGCGCCTCTGGGACGAGCGCGAACGATGATTCCCAAACGCATCCACGATCTAAGCCAGCCGGTATTCAGCAACTGCCCGCAATATCCGGACGACAATCCGAGGCCGGCGCGGATCGACTCGTTCTACATGCTGGCCGTCCAGGGCGTGAATAAGGAAATCGTGCGGCTCAGCACCCATACCGGCACGCACTGCGACGCCCCGTTTCATTTTTTCGAAGACGGACTCACGATCGATCAGATCCCGCTCGAAACCTATGTCGGCCCCGGCACGATTCTCGATTTGCGTGGAAAGCCGTTACGCAGCGCGATCGAGGTCGCCGATTTGGAGCCGTTGGCCGATCGGATCGACCCGGGGGATATCGTATTGCTCAATACCGGCGGGGGGCAGCGCCGAGCCAACACCAAGGCATTTCTCACGGAGTACGTCTACTTGAGCGGGGGAGGCGCACAGTTCTTGGTGGATCGCGGCGTAAAGGGCGTCGGCATCGACGCCGTGAGCCTGGGAGGATACAACGATCCGGCGCACTCCGGGCCGCCCCACAAGATACTGCTCGGGAACGGCAAGTTCATCGTGGAGGATCTCTTTTTCCCGGATGAGGTGATGGACGAACGCAAGCGCTTGTTCGTTACCGCGCCGGTGAAGCTGCAAGGCTGCGGCGGGGGATGGACGCGCGCGGCGCTCTGGGAGTTCTAACGGAAAAAGCGAAGGAGCGGCCGCCCATCGGCGGTCGCTCCTTGCAGCCTTACGAGTGGTTCGTCACGTCTTGTCGCGGACGTTCCTCTTGGTCGCATCGTACTCTGCCTGCACGTTCTCCTTGGCTTCGTTGGCCACCGATTTTACGCGCTCGCCGGGAGTCATTTCGTCCCCAACGAGCTCGCGCTTCGCACGCTCGCCTTCCGCGGCGCTTCGATGGCCGCCCTCGTTGAGCGCATCTTTCGCATTTTCGACGGTTTTCTCGATTGCGTCTTTGATCCCCATATATGTGAACCTCTCTGTCGGTCGTGGTTCGCCAGTTTTACCCGGCTCGATTTGCAAGTAAACCGCCCCGTTTGGGAGAACGTTTGCTTCATCCACGTTTGGCGCACCTCGTGAATTGGTAAGCTTAAGTGGGCAGCCTTGGCTTCTTCGTTGGATGGAGCGTCGCCATTGAATCAATCCGAAACGACGGCCCAGCATTTTCAGCACGATCGTGCGATCCGCCCGTTGGCGATTCGCGCGCATCCGCTTGTTTTTGGCGTGGTGCTCTTCCTGGCATCCGAGCTGATGTTTTTCGCCGGCCTTTTCGCCGCGTATTACGATCTGCGCAGCCAGACCGCCAACTGGCCTCCGGCCGGCGTGCATCTCGATGTCGTCGAGTCGGGAATCGGCACGCTGATGCTGGCGCTTTCGAGCGGCGCCATGCTGCTGGCGACCCGCGCGTTCAACGCAAACCTCGTCCGGCAAGCGCGCGGCTGGATCGGTGCGGCCTTCGTACTCGGAATACTCTTTCTGGCGATAGCCATGCATGGCTGGAGCAGAAATACGTTCGGCGTGTCCTCGCACGCCTATGGTTCGGTCTTCTATACGATGACCGGATTTCACGCGCTTCACGTCCTAGTCGGCGTGATTCTGCTGGCCGCGTTGTTCTTCGGACTGCGAAGCAATGCGCTTCGCGGAAACGACCGCGCGGGCGCCGAAGGGATCGCGTACTACTGGCACTTCGTGTTTATCGTGTGGCTGGGGATCTGGGGAACGATTTACCTCATCCGATGATGACGCGCAGCTTCGCAATCGCCTTGACGTTCGCGTGCTCGGTACTGGGGAGCGCGCTCTTCGCCGCAGCATACGCGGCCAACTGGGGACCCCACCTCGAGGGGCTCGGCCTGTTCGTCTCGCTTGCCGGCCTCGCCGCCGGGACGATCGGGTGGGCGCTCGGAGCGATTGCGCAGGAGCAAGTGGTCGATCGGCGCGACGACTATCCGTCCGACCCCGCCGCGCGCGCCGCAGCGCAAGCCGCGCTCGAACGCGGCATCGACGAGCTCGACCGGCACGGGTTTCTTCTGAAGTGCTTGTTCGGTGCATTCGGCGCACTCGGGCTCGCGGCGCTCTTTCCGCTGCGCTCGCTCGGTCCCAATTTTGGAACGGGGCTCTATAAAACCAAGTGGCGGAAGGGGGCGCGCTTAGTACTCGAGGACGGAACCCCGGTCCGTGTATCGGATCTAGCGGTCGGATCGATGATGACCGTGTTCCCCGACGGTTACGTCGGCGATGCGAGTTCGCAAACCGTACTGCTGCGGCTGCCGCCAGGCACGATCCAAGCCTCGGAGGATCGCAGAACGTGGACGCCCCACGGATACGCGGCATTCTCGAAGGTCTGCACGCACGCCGGCTGCCCGGTCGGATTATATCTGGCATCGAAGCACGAGTTACTCTGCCCGTGTCATCAATCGGTTTTCGACGTCGTCGCGCAAGCCAAACCGATCTCCGGCCCGGCGGCCCGCCCGCTGCCGCAGCTTCCGCTGGAAATTGCCGACGACGGCTACCTTCAAGCCCAAAGCGACTATACGGAGCCGATCGGCCCCGGGTTCTGGCAGCGTTCGTGACGATGCGCCGACTGGTGCTCGGACTCGACGATCGTTTGGGCATTGCCCCGATCTTACAGAAGGCGTTGCGCAAAGCGTTTCCCGATAACTGGTCGTTCATGTTCGGCGAGGTCGCGCTCTATTGCTTTCTCGTTCTGGTTGCGACGGGAGTCTATCTCGGGTTCTTTTTCGACGCATCGACGGCTCCGGCGACGTATCGCGGTTCGGACGTCGCGTTGCACGCGACCCCAATGTCGGCGGCCTACGCCTCGGTCGTGCGCCTTTCGCTCGATACGCGAGCGGGTTTGCTGCTGCGTCAAATCCATCACTGGGCCGCGCTCGTCTTTATTGCCGCGATCGCGCTGCACATGAGCCGGGTTTTTTTCACCGGCGCGTTTCGCCGGCCGCGCGAACTGAACTGGATCGTCGGCATGACGCTGCTCGTGCTTGCGATGGCAGCCGGGTTTACCGGCTACTCGCTGCCCGACGACCTGCTCTCGGGCACCGGCTTGCGAATCGCCTACTCAGTGCTGCTTTCGGTCCCGGTGGTTGGCGGATATCTGGCATTTCTCTTTTTCGGCGGAATTTTCCCGACCGCGGAAGCCATCGGCCGTTTGTTGTTCGCGCACGTCTTCATTCTGCCGGCGCTGATCGCCGGTGCGGTCGCAATTCACTTGGCGATCGTCTGGCGTCAAAAACACACCCAATTTCGCGGTCCCGGACGCACGGAACAAAACGTGGTCGGCTCGCCGCTGTGGCCCAACTACGCTATGAAGTCGATCGGGTTGGGGCTGGCGGTGGCGGCAACGCTGGCCGGGCTCGGCGCGTTCTTCCAGATCAACCCGATTTGGCTCTACGGTCCGTACCGCGCCTACGACGTGAGCGCTCCGGCTCAGCCGGATTGGTACATCGGCTGGCTGGAGGGCGCGTTGCGCCTCGGACCCAGTTGGTCGATCGACGTCGCGAATCACACGATTCCCGCGCCGTTTTTTGCGGGCATTCTGCTGCCGGCCGCGTTTTTCGGCTTGCTCTACCTGTGGCCGTTCTTGGAGCGCCGGGCCACTCGCGACGGCGAGCCTCACCAACTGCTCGATCGGCCGTCGGATGCTCCGGTTCGTACCGGCATCGGCGCCGCCGTGCTCGCCTTTGCCGTCGTCCTTACCCTGGCCGGCAGCGACGACGTACAGGCCGGAATTCTTTCGATACCGGTACAATCGATGGTGACCGGCTATCGCTGGCTGCTGGTCGTCTTGCCGATCGTCGCCGGCCTTTCGGCCTACCGGATCGCCTGCGAGCTTCGGGCCCGCCGCAGCATCTCGCAGCCGGATGCGCGGGTTGAGATCGTCCGCACGGAAGCGGGCGGCTTCGACGAGCGGCCCGAGTCGATTCCGGGCGGACGCCGATGAACTACGTCCTTCCGGCCCTTTTGGCGGCGTCGCTCGCGATCTATCTCCGCCTCGTGCGGAAATACGATGGCCGGCGCGCGCAGCCGTTCGATCGCCGGCACGTCGCGGCGTTCGCGGCGATGCTCGCGGTGCTATTTGCGGCGCTGGAACCACCCCTCGAACCGCTATCCGACGGCTCGTTTCTGTACCATATGGCGCAACACTTGCTGCTAATTTACGTCGCGGCGCCGCTCTTTCTCTTGAGCGCGCCGATCGCCTTACTGCTTGGCAGCGTCGGCACTCCAAACGCGCATCGCATTGCGACGCTTCTCACGTCGCGGCCGTGGCGCTTTCTCACGTTTCCCGTTTTCGCGTGGTCGTTCTTTACGGTCGTCATGTGGGGAGCCCACTTCTCGCCGCTGTACGAACTCGCGTTAACCAATCCGGCGGTTCACGTCTTCGAGCACGCGTTGTTTTTCGGTTCCGCGATATTGTTTTGGCAGGCCATCGTACACATCGGCCCGGTCGCGTGGCCGATGAACTTTCCGCTACGGATCGTCTACGTTTTTGCGGCGATGCCGCAAAGCGCCTTTTTAGGTTTGGCGCTGTATCAAAGCAAGTTCGTATTGTACCCGCACTATCTCGCGACGCAAGGTTCGTTCGCGCAGGCCCTCGCCGATCAGCGTGCCGGCGGAGCGTTGATGTGGATCCTCGGCGGCCTGCTGCTGTTTGCGGTTTTTATGATGGTCGCGGCCGCCTGGGGACGCTACGAACGCCGCTTGGGCGAACGCCTGGATGCGCAACTCGACGCCCGCAAGATCGCGCTCTTGGCGGCAACGATTTGCGCTCTGACGATCCTCGGGCCGGCTCGGTGCCGCGCGGCCTCGGCTCCGAG
>DATCGB010000266.1:0-2511 GCA_036509155.1 Candidatus Tumulicola sp.
TAAGGACGGCACCGACGACGATTCGTTCAAGTCCAAGTTTGGCGCCGATGCGTGCGTGATGAGCGTATCGAGCAATGAGGCGGCGCTGGCCGAGAGCAATCGTCTCGTCTCGGGAACCCCGTGGCTCTTCAGCCGCGCCGACGCGCAGGGCGCGTTCGACGTGCTGGTGGTGGACGAAGCCGGGCAGCTCGCACTCGCCGATGCGATAGCGTGCGCGCGTGCCGCGGACAATCTCGTTCTCCTCGGCGATCCGCTCCAGCTCGCGCAGGTCTCGCAAGGATCGCATCCGCCCGGCATCGGGCGTTCGGTGCTGGAGCATCTGCTGGGCAAGCACCTGACGATTCCGCCGGAGCGCGGCATCTTTCTTCCACAATCGTACCGCATGCATCCGGCGATCTGCCGGTATATCTCCGACGCCGTGTATGAGGGACGCTTGGACAGCGTCGCCGGCAACGAGGTCAATGCCGTGACGTCACCCGGGCTACGCGGCAGCGGACTGCGTTACATCGGGGTCGAGCACGCGGGCAACCGGCGGGAGAGCGCGGCGGAGGCCGACGCGATCGTCGTCGCGGTCACGTCGCTGCGCGAAGGCAGCTTCGTCGTACGCGGCGCGGCGGAACGACCCGTACGCGACGAAGATATCCTGATCGTCTCGCCGTACAACGCGCAGCGCGCGCTGCTTCAGAAGAAACTCGCGGCCGCCGGCTTTCCCGGGATTCGCGTCGGCACCGTCGACAAGTTCCAAGGACAGGAAGCGCCGATCTTGTTCTACTCGATGGCGACGTCGAGCGGCGAGGACGTGCCGCGCGACATGGAGTTTCTCTTCGAAAAGAATCGTTTTAACGTCGCGATCTCGCGCGCCCAATGCTTGAGCGTATTGGTCTGCTCGCCGCGCCTCCTCGAAATCCGCTGCCGCACCCCAGAGCAGATGTCGTTGGTAAACCTCCTCTGCGACTTCTGCGAACGAGCGACACCGCGGATTGACAGCGAAGCAACGATCGCTTCAGTCGCGCCGGAAAATCTTCCGGGCGAGGAGCACGACACTGTAATCGGTCGCGAGAGTCTGTGACGACGTACATTTCAGGTCGCGACGCTAAAGAGACCTTCAGTTCACACTGCCGCACGTGCCGGCCTTCGTCCGTCACGGAGCATCGGCAGCTTGAGCCAGGCATTGCGGGCCGGCGTGTCGCAGTTGATCCGTCCAATAACCAGGACCCGCGGCTCGTGCTGTCGAGGAGTTGCGCCGCCGCACTTCAGAGCTGGTAACGTGACACGCCGCCGCGATAGACCAATTTAATTTCAATGCCGCCCGAACTTCGCCAACATGGCACGTCGCATGTCGGCCATCTCCCGCATCGTGATATTATTGGCCATCGCGACGACCACCTCATTGCCCACTTGCCACACCAAGATGTTGCGCGGGTGCTGCTGCATAGGTAGTCCGCGTCGCGCGTACGCGGGCACGCTTGCGCCCTTCAAATTGACCACATCCCGCTCATTCGTTAGCAGCACAAAGAGCAAGTGGTCGGAACGACGCCAGGCTCCCGGAAGATCGTACGTGATTTGCATCGCGCTCTTTCCGACTACGACCAATTGAAACGGCGTCGTCCCGATGGGAAGTCCTGCCGGAAGCACGACGGGAAAATCGAGTCGCTTCGCGGCTGCGCGAAGGTCGGCATCCGTAGCATGCTGGTTAACCGTCCCCGTCGTGCCCGGGTCCACGGCGATGACCGGCGCTATCCCGCTCTCGCTGTTCAGAAACACGTGGGTGCGAGCGTAGATCTCCGCTGCCGCCGCGATCGCCACGGCCGAGAACACCGTTGCGGCGGCGGCGGCCCGAAATCTCCGTCCGAACGATCGGCCGGCCTGCGGGCGCCCCAGACCGCGGTGAACGGCGTCGAAAGGCACGGCCGGAACGGCGACCTCGAGGCGCGCCCGCGCGCACAGCCGGCTAAAATTCGATTGCATGTGACACTCCCTGCGTAAAATCCATCGTTCCGTCGTCGAGCAGCGGACGAAGCCGCCGTCTTGCGACCATCAAGCGAAAGCGCACCGTAGGCGCTGGGATACCGAGAACCGTGGCAATCTGCGAACTCGTAAAATCCTCAAAATAGCGAAGCACGACGACCTTTCGCAGATGGCCGGGCAACGAGTCCAGCGCTCGCCACACGTCCAACGCCGTAGCGGAATCGCTGTCGAACCGTTCGGGCGCGGGAAGGGTCACCGGCTCAGTCCGCTTTCGCCTCTGCCCGATGGCGCCGGCTTCTCGCACGACGATTCGCGAAAACCAGACGCGAAACGCTTCGGCGCTTCGAAGCGACCCGATCGAGCGAAAGAGCGCAACGCACGCCTCTTGCGCGGCGTCCTCGGCTTGTTGACGGTCGCCGAGCATAGCATAGGCAAGGTGGTACGCGGAAGGCCATACGGCAGTTAGGAGCCGGTCCACGTCGGCCCTCTGGGCCCCGCGTGCGGCCTCGATGAGTTCCTTCATATGGTTAAAGAGCGTTCGGG
>DATCGB010000267.1:0-3556 GCA_036509155.1 Candidatus Tumulicola sp.
CGAGCACGCAAAACCCTTTGCGGTCGAGCTGAAGCGCGAGCCCGCGCTGCAGCTCGGCGGCGGTTACTTCTCCCTCATCCACCCATTCCCGGCGCAGGCTGTTGAACGTTCGCAGCGCGTAGCCCCCTTGCAGCGGCAAACTTAAGCGCATCGCGGTCGCGATCGTGCGGTCCGTGGCGTTACCAACGAGGATTGCTATTGCATCTTTTTTCCGAAGCGCGATGCAGCTGGCGTAATCGCCGACGGCATGCGCCGAACTCGTAATATCGTCGTCGTAGACGAAGGTGGGAGCCGATCCTTCGAATCGGAAATTTCCGTAGACCTGCAGCTCCGGGGTTTCAGCAGCAAACCAGGTCAACGTGCGATCGTGAAACGGAAGGTTCTGGACGCCGATCCATTGCCAATCCGGCGCCAGGCACGGCTTGATGCGCGGCGTCTCTTCGGAGAGATCCAAGCCCGCCGCGCCTTCGATCGCGGCCCACAGGTAACGCGGCGGAAACCAGGGCGAGAGCATCATGCCTTCGTTGGCGAGGGTTTCTCCGTGGAGCCATTCGGAGAACTGCCCGGGCACCGTGTTGTTGCGCCTCGGGTCGCTGGAGTAGTGTCGAAAGCTTGCGCCGAGCGAGTGAGCCATGAACGCCGCGTTGAAGCGCGCCGCGGCGAAGGCGTACCAAAAACTCACCCCGACCCAGACGCCGCCCAGCAAACCGTAACCGTGCGTCGGACCGTAGTCAATGGCGGTACGCGGTACCGTTCGGATCCCGGCAGACGTCCAGAATTCCTCTGCGCTCAAGCGAGCGACGATGCGCGCGGCGACGTCCTCGTCGGCGACGCCGAACATCACCGGGAATACCATGTCCGACGTGCAGTCGGTGCGTTTGGTGCCGTCGCGTGCGATGTTGAGATAGTAGAGTTTGGTCTCGGGATCGAGCAGGTGCGTGTTGATCGCTTCGCGCAGCGCGCCGGCGGCGTCTTTAAACGCCGCGCTTTCGTCGTGGTTTCCCAGGACGCGCGCCATGCTGGAGACCTTTTGCAAAGCTGCGTAGCACTCTGCGTTCACTTCCGTGGTGGCACCCGCCAGATGGTAGTTCTTGATGACGTTGCGCCAGCCGATGATGCCCCAGTCGGAGGTTCCCGAGGCCGTACACCACACCAAGCCGCGTTCGTCGCGCTGCGAGAGAATATACCGCGCCGCTTTCACGGCGTGCGGGTACACGCGCTTCAGGAACGTCCGGTCGCCGGTGGTTCCAAAATGGTGCCACAGCGCGAGGATGAGCAGCGGCGTGTTGTCGTTGATATTCAAGCCGTAATCTTCGGATTCGCCGGTTCGGATATCGTAGTATTCGACGACCATTCCACGCTTTTCGAGATGTTCGGCGTACCATAAGAGCGAGTCGCGACTAAACTCCGGGGTTATGTAATCGGCGCCAAAGGCAAACCAGGCGGTATCGCGCCCGACGCTGTTGTTCGAGCGCGTCGGGTCGTTGACGGCGCACCATCCGGTATCGGCCAGCAGCTGCGTGCGCAGCATGTTCGCCTTCGCCCATAGCACGCCACGATTGACGTCCGGATCCGGGCAGACGACGACGGCTCGGCTGAGAATCTCGTGGTAGTACCGGCGGGTGCGTTCCAACGCGTCGATGGCACTCGGGCATTTCCCATAGAGTCGCACGGCGCTGGATCGGCCGCGGTTCGAGAAGCAGAGCGTAATGTGAAAGCGTACGTATTCGTTGGGCTTGAGACGATGCGAAAAGTGAAGGGCGCCGAGCGGATTCTCTTGCGCGTCCATCGTCTCGCCGCACAGCACTCCGGGCGATCGCGTCGCGACGACCTTCCCTTGATCGGAGGTGACTTCGTAGCTGGTCGGCTCGATGCTCGCACCAAAGACGCGAACGAGATCTCCGCCTTCGTTCCAAGCCACGATTGCCCGATGCGATTCACTGTACGAAGTCGATATATTCGTCGTGGTGTTGCCCCGAAGCTGGGCGAACGCGTAGGTATCGATTTCCTTCGTTTCGAGTGTGTCGTTGAAAATTTCGATGTCGTAGTAACCCGCCGGCGGGTCGACCTTCTTCCGTTCGGGTTTTCCGCTCAGCACGAAGAGCTTTTCGTGAATGCGCAGACCGTTCGAAAGGCGAAAAACGTGCTCCTGATGTTCGGGATGGACTCGAAAGACGCCGGGCTGCGCGGAGAGGGCGATGCCGGTGCGCGCGTCCCAATGGTTGAGCAAGACCGTCCCAAACATCTCCTTGCCGATATCGCTGGAATAAAACTTCTCGATGGCGCCGGTTGCCTTCACGATCATCGTCGCCTTAGGAGCTCCGAGCGTGCTCCCGGCCGCCATTTCCGAGTCGGCAATCTCGTAGTGCGAGACTTTCTCGCCAGGTCCCGCCGTCTGCGTGATTTCGCCCACGGCTATAAGCTTCCGGACTGCTTGGTCATGCCGCCGTCGATCACGTATGAAGCGCCGGTCACGTATGCACCTGCGTCGGACGCAAGGTAAACGCACAGCTCGGCGATCTCTTCCGGTTTTGCCATTCGCCCGAGCGGAATCTCGGAAAGGAGTTTCTCGTATTTACCGCGTTCGGACTTGAGCTTCGCATCCATCGGCGTGTCGACGGCGCCCGGGCACACGTCGTTGACCGTGATGCCGTGCGACGCGAGCTCGATGGCGATCGTGCGCATCAACATGCGGATGCCGCCCTTCGAGGCGCAGTACGGCGCGTTGGTCGGCATCGCAAGTTCTTCGTGGACCGAAGAGATGTTGACGATGCGTCCGCCGCGCTTCTGCTTGACCATCTGCTTGGCGGCGAACTGCGAACAGAGCCACGCGCCGGTCAAATTCACGGCGATCACTTTATTCCAAAGGTCGAGCGGGGTATCCAAAAAGGGCAGCTTGTGCTCGATGCCGGCATTGTTGACCCAGATGTCGAGCGCGCCAAAATGCTTGACGGTGTGCGCGACCAGTTCGGCAACCTCGTTTTCTTTGCTCACGTCGGCGGAGACGGCGAATGCTTTGCCGCCGAAATCCAGGATCTCACCGACGACCGCGCCTGCCGGTGCGTCGTCGCCGACGTAGTCGACGACGACGCTGGCCCCTTCGCGCGCGAACCCGAGGACGATCGCTTTGCCGATACCGCTCGCGCCGCCGGTGACGACGGCAACTTTATCGCGAAGGCGCATGCGTTTCGTTTTTTTGGCGCATCGGCAGCCGCGACATGCGCGGCGGAAAGGCCAATCCGAGCGTCCAGTCGAGCGCGACGCGCACCCGTTCGCGAATGCCCGGTAACCGACCTAAATAATACGCGCGCCACAGTACCCAAGCCGGAAATCCCGTCAGCATCGCGCCACCCGGCAACTCGGCGACGGCCTCGCGGTTTCCGAGGGCCGCCATCTGCCCTAACTCTTTGTATCTAAAATTTCGCGTCGTCTTGCCGCGAATGCTGGCAAGAATGTTCCGAGCCAACAGCGGCGCTTCGCGAATGGCGTTCTGTGCCAAGGGTGCGTAGGTTCCGCCGCCCGGTTTTGGAACGGCGGCGCAATCGCCGGCCGCCCA
>DATCGB010000268.1:0-5463 GCA_036509155.1 Candidatus Tumulicola sp.
AGGCCGGCGTCGGCCAGTGCGGCCGCCACGGCGGCGGTTCGCCGGACGTTTTCGCTGCGGTCTTCTTCCGTGAAACCAAGGTCGACGTTGAGCGTGGTCCGCAGGGTATCGCCGTCGAGCACGTACACGTGCCGGCCGCGATCGAAAAGCATGCGTTGAACGGCCATTGCCACCGTCGATTTTCCGGCGCTCGGCAAACCCGTCAGCCAGAAGACCGAACCCGCATGTCCGTTGCGGGTGACGCGCTCGTCCGACGTTACCGACGAGAGCTGCGCGACCACGTCGGTCGCGCCTTCGCCGCGCTGACGCCCGATGATCGAACGCACCCGGCCGCCGGCCACGACCGACGTGCCCTGCATGAGAACGAAGCGGCCGATGCTGGTGTCCTCGAGTTCGTCGTCGGCGGCGAGCAGTTCGCGCGACGCGAGCGTGACGACGGCGACGTCGCCTTTGCCCAGAACGTCGCCAGGTTTCCCCAGCAGCGTGTCGGGATCGACGATTTCGTCGATCCGCTGCAGCGTAACCGAAACGTCGCGAGTTCCTAGTCGAAGCCGGAAGGCGTCGCCGGCAATGCCGGGGTCGCCGCCCAGCCACACGACCGTCGCTTGCATGGCGTGTCCGAGGGCCGGCCCATCGCCGGGATAACTCGCGACCGCTCCGCGGTCGACGAACACGCGCTCGTCGAGCGAAATCGCGATCGCGTCGCCGGCCTTGGCTTCCAAAACGTCGTCCGGCCACCGGTGAATCGCCGTTACGACGGCGTCGGTCCGCAGCGGCCAGAACACGATCCGCTCGCCGGCCCGCAGCGTGCCGGCGTCGATGCGTCCGGCGATGATTCGATTGGCGCCCCGACGGTACACGTCTTGAACGACCAGCCGGAGCGGCCCGCTGGCCTGGGGCGTATGCGGACGAAGCTTCTCGAGCGCCTCGAGCATCGTCGCACCTTTCCACCACGACCATCGACGGCTTCCGATCGCGATGTTATCGCCGTCGCGCGCCGCCATCGGAATGATGTCGATCGGCGTGATGTTCAACTGATCGAGAAACGATCGGACCTCGGCCTTACGTTTTGCGAACGCCGTTTCGGCGTCGGCGGCCAGGTCGAGCTTGTTAATCGCGACCAGCAGCTCCTTGAAACCGAACCACTGCAAGAACAACGCCTGGCGCCGCGTCTGGAGCGTAATTCCTTCGTCTTCGGCGACCACCAGGATCGCGGCGTCGACTTCGGATGCGCCGGTGAGCAGATTTCGGATGAGCTCGCGATGGCCGGGGGCGTCGACGAAGACGTAATCTTGGTCGGGCATGCGCAGCCAAATTCGCGAGATATCCAGCGTAATCGCTTGGTCGCGCTCCAGTTGAAATGCGTCGAGCAAAAATGAGTACTCGATCGCGACGCCGCGCCGCGAACTCTGATTTTCGAGATCGGCGAGTTTTTGCGGCGTAACTTGTCCCAAATCGACCAGCATTCGTCCGAGAATCGTCGACTTGCCCGCGTCGACGTCCCCGACCATAACGATCCTAACTTGTTTCACATGTATCCCGTCGTGCGTAGTCTTTCGAAAGCGTCTTCGCTTTCGTTATCCATGGTGCGGCCGGCCCGCTCGGGCTCGCGCGTTTTTTCAAGCTCCTCGATGATCTCGTCGAGGGTCGACGCCGTACTCTCGATTGGAATCGTGATGTTGCTCTCGCCCAGCGAACGGTAACGCTTGCCGTCGATCGCCAGGTAGAGCGGTACGTAAGGAATGTTTTCGCGTTTCGTGTAGCGCCAGATGTCGAGTTCGGTCCAATGCAGCAGCGGGTGGATCCGCACGTGCTCGCGGTCGGCCACTTCGTATGGGTAGTAATCCCATAACTCGGGCGGCTGCGTGCTCGGGTCCCACGAACCGTCGGCGTTGCGCGGGCTGAAGATGCGCTCCTTAGCGCGAATCGCTTGTTCGTCCCGGCGAATGCCGAGAATGATGCCGCGATAGCCCTCGCGTGCGAGCAGCGCGCGAAGTCCGGCGCTCTTACGCGCGGCGTGCCGGGCTCCCGGCGGCAGCGTGGGGTCGACGGTGCTTTCCGGCGGGCACGCTTCGTTAAGTACCGGCAAGCGCCAATCGCTGACTAGCCGGTCGCGAAACGCGTAGACTTCGGGAAACTCCATGCCCGTGTCGAGCAGCACCATCGGAAACGGCACGTCGCCGAGGAACGCCTTGCGGACCATCCACAGCAGCGCCGTCGAGTCTTTGCCGATGGACCAGAGCATTGCAATCGGCGAAACGGTGGAGTACGCTTCGCGCAAAATATAGATCGTACGCGACTCGAGCGCGTCGAGATCGGAATCGGTCGCCGTTGGCATCAGCACTAGTATCGACCCGAGCGGTCGAGTTTCCTACCGCCCCGGCGGCCGGAATGGGGCGCGACTTTGGTCTGAAGCGCGCCTTGCGACGCGCGCTGCGCCGCCAAAACCACTGTCGCGGGAGCGCGGGTCGCGATGCCGAAGCCGATTGGCCACGGAGGGCTGCCGATGCTCGTTCTGAGCCGCAAAATCAATCAATCGATCGCCATCGGCGACGACGTTCGCGTGGTGATCGTCGGAATCGAAGGCGACCACGTAAAGATTGGAATCGAGGCACCGCGCGAGCTGCCGATCTATCGCAGCGAGGTGCGCGGGCAGATTCGCGGCGTGCCCGCGCGCGACGAGCCGTAGCCGGTCACCGCGGGATTATTTGTTCGAAAACTGGGCCGCGTGCAGCCGCGCGTACGCTCCCCCGCGTGCGAGCAGCTCTTCGTGAGTACCGATCTCGACCACGCGTCCGGCCTCGACGTACAGCACCTTATGCGCGCGCCGGATCGTCGACAGTCGATGGGCGATTATCAACGTCGTCCGTCCGGGTAAGAGCCGGTCGAGAGCTTGCTCGATCATCGCCTCGGAATGGCTGTCGAGCGCGCTGGTCGCTTCGTCCAGTATCAGCACGCGCGGGTCGCGCAGAATCGCGCGCGCGATGGCGATGCGCTGACGCTCGCCGCCGGACAGGCGCACGCCGCGTTCGCCCACTTCGGTCGCGTACCCGTCGGCAAACGCCGTAACGAACTCGTCGACGTTGGCTTCGCGGGCCGCGCTGCGAACCTCCGCGTCGGAGGCCTCGAGACGCCCGTACCGGATATTGTCGAGCACCGACCCGCGAAAGAGCTGAGGATCCTGCGGAACGATCGCGATCGCGCGGCGCAGGTCGGCGAGCCGAACCGAAGCGATATCGATCCCGTCGATTCGCACGCACCCCTCCTGGGGCGCGTAAAACCGGGGCACGAGGTTCACGATGGTGGTTTTCCCGGCCCCCGACGGACCGGCCAGCGCGACGATTTCGCCTTCTTCGATCGTGGCGTTCACGTGCGAAAGCGCCGGCGTCTCGCCTTGGCCGTACGAAAACGATACGTTGTCGAACTCGATTCGTCCACGCACGCCCGTCAGCGGCCGCGCACCCGCTTCGTCGCGCGTTTCGGGCACCAGGTCCAGCAGTTCGAAAACGCGGCCCGCGCCGACGACGGCCTTGCTGATGTCGCCGAAGAACGCCGCCACCCGGTTCATCGGATTCATCAGGTTGACCAGCAGGGCCCAGTACATGAACACGGTGCCGGTATCGAGCCGGCCGCGTAAGACCTCGCGCACCGACAGCCACATGATAAAGACGACCGCCGCGACCATGATCGTCGACACGACGACCGGCTGCGTCTGAATGAATTGCGTCAGCTTCATATAGGCGCCGAAAAAATCTTCGTTGCGCGTCGCGAATCGGCCGACCTCGAACTCTTCGCGCCCGAACGCCTTGACCACGCGCTGGCCTTGCAGCACTTCGGTCAGATTGGCCGAGAGATCGGCGATCCGCGCCTGGGCTCGATGGGTGCTCGCGGTAATCAGCCCCTGAAACTTCGAAACTGCATAGATCACCAGCGGTGCGACGACAATCAGCGAAAGCGTGAGCAGCCAATCCAAATAGATCATCATGGAAAAGGACGAGACGAAGGTCACCAGCGCCACGACCAGTTGCGGCACCGAAACGCTCACGGCGTCGGTCATCAACTGTAGGTCGGTGCTGAAGCGCGAGATCAGCTCGCCCGGACGCCACTTGTCGAACGTCTGCAGCGGTAAGTTGAGCAGACGCTCGAACAACCGAATGCGCAGACGCGCGATCAGATGCTGCCCGCTCCAGGCCGTCAGGTAGGTCTGATAGTAAATCGCGACGTTCGCCAGCACGAGGGCGCCGGACGTGATCAGGAGCGCGACGTAGAGCGCGTGCAAGTCGGCCGGTCGCCCCTTGGGCGGAGCCAGAACCTGATTGATGATGATCCTGAACGCCGCCGGGGGCACGATCGTCAGGATGCCCGCCAGCGCGCCTAACAGCGTCGCGACCGCAATGCGCGGATAGTACGGGCGTGCCTCGCGCGCCAGCCGGCGGAGAATCGAGCGGCTGCTCATCGGCGGCATCGTCTTGCCGCCGCGGCGACGTGAAACCTCCCGCCTCCCAACCCGGTAGCTGGTAATGGATTACGAAAAAGACGCACTGCCAAAGGAGCACGCGGGCCGCCGGCCGGGGTGCCTCGGAGAATACGACAGCTATGGACTGCTTTTTCCACTCGAACGTCCCGTCGATCGCACCGTGCAGCGACTGCGCGAAACCGATTTGCGCGACCTGTCGCGACGAAAACGGCTCGTGCCCGAGTTGCCGGCTGGCCGCCAAGGTCGAGGCCGCGACCGTCGCGCGTCAACAGCTCGGCGGGCGGGTGCCCCCGCGGCCGCAGCCGCAGCCGTCGCCGGCAGTCGTTACCAAAGCCGAAGTCGCGGTCGCTTCCGACCCGCTCGAATCGCGCGCCCTGGTGGCGCTTGGATATCCCCTTTGGCCGCTGGCGCTGCTGTCGCTGCTCGATCGTAAACAGTCGCGCTACCTCCGGCTGCAAGCGCTTCAGGCGCTCGGTTTCAACGTGGGAATGGCGGGCTTTGCCGGGCTGCTCACGCTCCTGGCCAACGTGCCGTTTTTAGGCTTCTCCGCGGCGGTGCTTCTCCCGTTCCTGATTCCCCTCTTCTTGGTTGCCAGCGTGTACTTCGGAATCAAAACGTGGAACGGCGACGAAGTCCGCGTTCCGATTATCAGCGGCTGGATCGAAGACCGGCTTTCCGGGGATCCGTCGGCTCACTCGGGCTGACGCGAACGCGCGGTAGCGCGCGAGAAAGTCGCGCGCCGCGCGTTCGTGATCGACGACCGGCTCCGGATACCCGCCCGGAGCGGACAGGTCGAATGCCAGTTGCGCAGTGTCGGTACGCGGTGCACGCCAAGCGGCCATCGGCACGTGCGCCAGTTCGGGAATCCATTGACGAACGTAGTGGCCGTCGGGATCGTAGCGATGGCGCTGCCGTTCGGGGTTGTAAATCCGCGGATACTGGGCCATGTCGGCCCCGGCGGCTGCGATCCACTGCCAGTTTCCCGT
>DATCGB010000269.1:0-3919 GCA_036509155.1 Candidatus Tumulicola sp.
CCGGTGTCGCGCGCCCCGTAGCTGCCGCACCACGGCATCGTAATCGCTTTGGGTTCGACGCCGGTGAGCGGGCCGTAGAACGGGCAGACGGCGGCGAAGGCGGCGCCGTTGTCGATCGCCGCCAGCATGGCGATGCGGCCGCCCATACAAAAACCGATGATGCCGGTTTGGGTCGCGGGAAATTTCGTTTTGAGCCACGCCGCCGCCGCCCCGATGTCGCCGCCGTACTGCGCGCGATCGAGCTGCTTGGCGAATGACCGAAAGGTGCCGATGTCGGTCACGTTGTCGCCGCTGGGCGCCCCGAATCGTGCGTACAGGTCGGGAGCGATCGCCGCAAAGCCGGCCTTGGCCAAGCGTCGCACGACGTCGCGAATCGAAACGTCCACGCCCCACACGTGCATGACGATCGTCACCGACGGCGTGCGCGGACCGGCATGAATCGGCCACGCCGCATAAGCCGGCACCGGCGCGTCCGGACGCGCGAGGGTGACGCGCTCGACGACGATCGCGGGATCGGTTTCTGTGACGATCGGCGGATGCGCTTGCCCGAGCGCCGCTTCGGCGGACTGCGCGCGGGCCGGTGCGGTGGCCCCGATGCCGGCGGCGGCCGCGGTGATGCCGACGAAGGCACGCCGGTTGAGCCGCGCCGAAGTTGCCTGCGTGGGATCGAAGCCGTTCCCATCCATGAGATGTCCGTTTGACACGCGTTCGCCGGTTACCGGCTTCACTTGCCATATTTGACTTCGGCTATCGGAAAAGAGAGCATCCAGAAGATGAACCGCACCGCATTCCTGACCGCTTCGGCGACGCTCGTTGCGGCTGCCGGCGGGAGCGCATCGGCCCACGGAGTCCCGGGCGGCACGCACCTGGTCGAGCGCCAAGCCGATTTCGACGGCGCGGCCTTCGCGCGGACCGTCGGCCGCGACGCGCGGATTCGTCAGCTTTGGGAAGCGGTCGCGTTCCGGCCCACGATTTGGAACAACGTCAAGAACTCGCTCAACGGCCTGCAGTTCGGTTTCGGCTATCCCGCCGGATCGATCGCGACGGCCTTTGCCGCGCACGGACCGTCGGCGGCTTACGGTTATACCGACTACGTGTGGAAGAAATATCGCATCGCCGAATTTTTCGAATTGCCCGATGCCGCCGGCGCGGAGCGAGAGTCGAACGCGTATCTGACCGGACGCGCGGCCTACGACCCGAATGCCAATCCCGACGACGAAACGGGGATGTACCAAGACACCTCGATCGCGATGCTGCAGCGCCGCGGGCTGATCTATCTGACGTGCCACACCGCGACCGAAGAGCAGGCGCGCGGTCTCGTCCGCACGGGCCTGGCCCCGGCCGGGATGACGCCGGCCGAGGTGGCGGACGACATTCTCACGCATCTGATCCCCGGCGCGGTCGTCGTGCCGTCGATGGTCGCCACGGTGGCCGTGCTTCAAGCCACCTATCGATACACGTACATCACGCTGACGCTGTGAGAGGAAAATTGCAACGATGCGACTGAGCGCATGTTGGTTCGTGCTAGCCGCAGCCGCAACGATGGCTGCGAGCGCGTGTTCGCCTGGCTCGCCGCAGGCGCGAGCCTACGATCCGAAGGCCTTGCCGACCGGGCCGGTCGGCCAGTCGATCGCGTACGGCCACGACATCATCGTCGATACGCCGCATCTGATGAAAGGCTACGTGCGGGCCGACATGTCGTGCGAAGCCTGTCACGTCGCCGCCGGAACGAAAGCCCGGGGCGGCAGTTTCGTCGGAACGTACGCGACCTTTCCGCAATGGAACCGGCGCGCGCATCGGGTCATTACGCTGCAGGACCGCTTGGCGGAATGTTTCCTGTACAGCATGAACGGCCGGCCGCCGGCGTACGCGAGTAAGGAAATGGTTGCGATGGTCGCCTACATTGCGTGGCTGTCGCGAGGTACGCCGGTGGGTGCAGCGGAACGCGCGTCGGACCGGTTCGCGGTGCCGCTGCCGCAGCGATCGCCGAGCGTCGCGCGCGGCGTTGCGCTTTACACGACGAAATGTGCGGCCTGCCACCAGGCCAACGGCCAGGGCATCTCGGGGACGTTCCCGCCGCTGTGGGGCGCGCGCTCGTTCAACGGCGGTGCCGGGATGTCGCACGTCGATCGGATGACCGGTTTCGTCCGCTACAATATGCCGCAGAACGCTGCCGGATCGTTGACGGTCGACGACGCCTACGACGTTTCCGCCTTCGTCCTAAGCCACCAACGGCCACGCTTCGATCCGAAAATTCGAATCGTCCCGTCCCCGCGTGCGGCTGGATTCTTCTAAGTGACCCTCCTCCCGGGTCTGATCGCATGCGTCGTCATCGCCGCGATCGCGGCGGTCCTCGGGAAGTGGGCGCCGCTGATCGGCGGTCCGGTCTTCGCGATCTTGATGGGCGTCGCGATCGCCGCGTGGCGGCCGCCGGCGCCGGCGTTCCAGCCGGGCACGGCGTTTGCCGGCAAGACGCTGCTGCAGTGGTCGATCGTCCTGCTCGGCGCAAACTTGAGCTTGACGCAGATCGCTCGCGGTGGCGCCGAAGCGCTCCCGGTAATGCTCGGGACGTTCGCCATCGTGCTGATTTTGGGGTACGTTTGCGGCCGCATGCTCGGACTCGACCGCAACCTGCGGCGGCTGCTCGCCATCGGTACCGCGATCTGCGGCGGGTCGGCTATTGCGGCGCTGTCGGGCGTGATCGACGTCGATCGCAGCGACGTCGCGTACGCGCTGGGAGTCGTGTTTTTCTTCAACGTGATCGCCGTGCTGGTTTTTCCGCCGCTCGGTCACGCGATGGCGTTGTCGCAATCGGCATTCGGCCTGTGGGCCGGAACGGCGATCAACGATACGTCGTCGGTGGTTGCGGCGGCGTTTGCCTACGGGCACGCGGCCGGAAGCGCGGGCGTGGTCGTGAAGCTCACGCGAACGCTGCTGATCGTTCCGGTCGTGCTGTTCTACGCGTGGAAGCGGTTGGCGACTGCCCCGCGCGGCCAACGCGGGATCGACTGGCGCGGCGTGTTTCCGTGGTTCATTCTGTGGTTTCTGGCGGTGGCGACGGCCGCATCGTTGGGCTGGATCCCAACCGCTTGGCGCGGGCCCCTGGAGCACGTCGCGCTGTTTACCATCACGGTCGCGTTGGCCGGCGTCGGGCTCTCGGCCGACGTCGAGCGCATCCGGAGCGCAGGCTTGCGCCCGCTCGTGCTGGGCGCGGTTCTGTGGATCTCGATCGCCGCGAGCAGCCTGGCGATCGCGCATTTTGCCGGCATCGGGTGACCGGCGCGGCGGCGAAGCTTTGGTCGTAGGCCGTGCGGGCCGCGGAAGATACAATGATACCTCTTAAAGGAGCAATACACGTAGTGGCGGACACGATGGTCAAGGTGACGCTGCCCGAGATGGGCGAGTCGGTCACCGAGGGCTCCATCGTCGAATGGCGCAAGCGGGTCGGAGATTTTGTGACCGAGGGCGACGCCCTGGTCGACGTGACGACCGACAAAGTCGACGTCGAGGTTCCGGCCACGGCCTCGGGAGTGATCGTGCAGATCCTTGCCGGCGCGGGCGACACCGTTTCGGTCGGCGCGGTCCTGGCCGAAATCGACACCGCCCGTCGCAACGGCCAAGCCGCCGTCAAAGCCGCCGTCGCGGGTCCCCCGCAACTCATCGATGTGACGCTGCCCGAAATGGGCGAGTCCGTGACCGAAGGTTCGGTCGTCGAGATTCGCAGGCACGCCGGCGAGTACGTCGCCGAAGGCGATCCGCTGCTGGACGTGACCACCGACAAAGTCGACGTCGAAGTTCCGGCGCCGGCGTCCGGAACGATCGCGCAAATTTTCGTCCAGCCGGGTCAAACCGTGCCGGTCGGCGCGAAGCTGCTCGAAATCGACGTGGCGGGGCCGCCGCCGGCCGGCGACGCCGGCCG
>DATCGB010000270.1:0-5673 GCA_036509155.1 Candidatus Tumulicola sp.
GTGGCCTCACCCATGCTCTCGACCGAAGTCGAATCGGGCGTACTGCTGCCGGTGCTGGCTCGGCCGATCTCGCGCACGCACGTCGTCGTCGGGAAAGCCGTGGGCCTGGGGATCGTTCTGGGCGTGTACGGCGGGGTCGTCGGCATATTGGAATTTGCGATCGTAGGGGCGACGACCGGATACGTTGCGCCGCACCCGTTAGCGGCGGTCGCCGCACTGGTAGGTTTGTCGTTCGTGATGCTCGCGTTGACGCTGGCGATCGGCGCGCGACTACAGATGGTCGCGAGCAGCATCATCGCGGTCGTCGCCTTCGGGGTCGCTTGGATGACCGGCGTGGTGGCAGCCTTCGGACCGGCGTATCACAACGAGACGCTCGTGCGCGTCGGGGTTGTATCGCAGCTGCTGTTGCCGACCGATGCGATGTGGCGCGTAGCGGTGTACCAACTCGAACCGGCGGCCCTGCTACAGCGCGCCGGCCCGTTTGGCCCGCTGGGTCCGTTTTCGGTCACCTCGCCGCCTCCCCCGGCGATGGTCGTTTGGACCGTTTTGTGGATCGTCGCCGTGACGGCGCTGGCGGCGCGCAGTTTCGAACGCCGCGACGTCTAGTTATCATCGAGGGGCTGGTTCGAGGGGCGCTGGTGCTGGAAATACGACTTGGAGTACTTGGCCGGAATCGGGTTGAACGGCAACGGCGTCTGCGAGAAGTTGAAGACGTCGTCGAGGCTGTTAGCACGCACGTCGGTAGTCCCAAGATTCCCGAGCGACCAGTTGTCTTCGATAAATTTCAGGATGCTGCCGAACTCATACTGCGTGTGCGACACGTAGCCGGCCTTTGCGTACGGCGAAACGACCAGCAGGGGAACGCGAAATCCGAGACCGTTATAGTCGAGCTGCGGCGGCGCCACGTGGTCGTACCAGCCGCCCCAATCGTCCCACGTAACGAAGATCGCGGTGTTGTTCCAATACGGGCTTTCGCCGATCGCGTCGACGACCTGCGCCACCCACGACGGTCCGGTATCCTTGCGGCTGAATTTCGGATGATCGGAGTTAGCGGCGTCGGGCACGATCCAGGTCACGCTCGCCAACGATCCCTTCTTGATATCGGAAAAGATCTTCGTCTCGGGCGTTGAGACGTTCGTGCTCCACTCGGGACCGTAGCGTACGGCGTCGATCGCGTCGAACGCGCTCCAGAAGTCGCCGCCGTTGACGTGAACCGACGGCGTGTAGTACTTCCACGAAACGCTCTTGGCGTCGAGCAGATCCCGCAGCGTCGCGTAGCTCAGGCACGGGAACGGTCCTTTATCGACCAGGTACTGACCGGTACTCGTGAGGAGCGTGGTCTTCGTTCCCGACGGAGCGTCGCACCCCCACGGCCCGCGCGATGGAAAATCGACCAGACTTTCGCTCGAGTTGATGGCGGTGTCGCCGCGAATCAGATCTTGATGGGCGGTAAAGCTGCCGCTGCTCTGGGTTTGAAACATGTGGTCGGCGAGCACGTATTGCTGAGCCATCGTCCAGTACGGCGCGATCTGCGTGGGGTCGACGTATTGATACGCGCACACGCAGCGGCGTCCGTTGACGAATACCAGTCCGAAGCCGTCCATCTTTCCGCCGTCGTAATCGACGTCCCATGCGAGGTGGCTGTTATTGAGGTCGAGGTTACTCTTGAGCGGACGTTTCTTCAGCCGGATCGTCTTGCCGTTGTAGTTAAGCCCGGTGGTGGCGCCGTCGGCGCCGGGGTAAGTCGCAAAAAGATTGTCAAAGCTGCGATTCTCTTGGATCACGACGACGACGTGCGTAATCGGCTGCGTGTCGCGCACGCGCGCCGGGTTCGATTTCGCGAGCGGCAACGGCCCGCTCGGCGATTCGCCGTTGGTCCCGCCGGCGCAGGCGACGATGAAAAAAAACAAAACAAAGCCGAAAGAGTTTCGAAGTCTCATATGGTGCGGTCCCCTTTCACTTTTATTGTGAGACATTTTTGGCTCGCTGTCATCGGACGAGCGGCGAATCGGGACCATTTACTCTGGTGAAATCGGACCTTTGACTGCCATCGAGCGACGTTCGGCTACGTGGGCGCGCTTACGGAGCGGCGGACGGCGAAGGTTCGGCGCGAGCGCCGCGACTGCCCGGACCGGGCGCACCGTTCGGACGCACGAAGTAGAGACCCAGCGACGGCGCATAGTTCAGTTCCGGAACGAGCGTTCCGTCGAAGCCGCGAGCTTTGAGTTCGGCGGCGGTCGTGGCCGACACGCGCCCGCACTGGAGCAACGCGCCGAGAACGCTCGGGTCGGCGGGATCGAGTTCGTACCACGTTCCGCCGCTCGCGGCGTGAACGGTGATCGTCCAGCCGGGCGTTTTGGCGCCGCCGGTGAAGTGATTTCGCAACTCGTCGAACGCTTGAGCGGCGAGGTTGCGCGCGTCGCCGACGCACGCATCGCCGGCGGCTCGCAGGGCAAATGGGAGTTTGGGCGGCGTCGCCGGCAGCTTGTACACGCGAAACGACTCCTGGCCGGCTTGCTGCTGACGCGCCACGATGTAGAGGCCGACGGCCGGCATGAAGTTCAGCTGCGGCACGAGGAAGAGCGTGCTCGCCGGAGCGTGCAGCTTGCGCGACGTGACGTCATCGGCGCGGGCGACGTGAAGCGCAAAGCAGCCCGCCAGCGCGCGAATTCGGCCGGTGCTCTTTACGACGACCGTCAGCGCGTAGGTAGCGCCCATTCCGTGATAGGTGACGCTCGCGTCGGTCAGCGCCGGGGCGGCCATCGTCGCGGGATAGCCGCCCGCCGTCTTCGCGGCTTCGATTCGCGCGACGTAGCTCTTCAACTCGCTCGAAAGGACTTGCGCGCTGGCCGAATCGCCGGCGCTGCAGCGGTCGGGATTCGCCACCACATCGAGCGGGTCGGGCGGCGGCGACGCCGGCAGCGGGGCGAACAGGTTGCGAAATCCTCCGCCTCCGCCCGGGCCGCCGGGACCACCGGACCCGCGCGCACCGCGTGGAAGGTTGAAAGCCGAACCGGTTTGCGAGGCGGTCGCGCCGGGGCCGAACTTCACGCCGTAGGTGAACGAGTACGAGCGCGGCGTCAGCGGCCGCGCGATCGTCGGAATCGCGTAACCGCTCAACGTTTGGTAGGCGACCGCATTGACCGGACCGGCAAAGATGCCGCCAAACGTGTTGGTAATGTTGCTCGCGGCGAACGTGAGCGTGCCGCGGTTCAACTCGGCGGTGACGCCGGCGTCGAAGGTCGTATAGGCAGGCAGGTTGTTGGGGTTGTTTTTGGCGGTGTACTGGGCGTCGGCGAGCCACTCGAGAATCGAGTGCGGTGCCTTGTAGTCGAAGACGATGCCCGCGCGCTGCAGCGGCTGATTGGGCAGCTGTTCGCCGGAAATCACGATCGCGTACGGACTGATAAAGTAGGGCGAGTTCGATTCCGCGGTCGAAACCGTCAGGTTGTAGTACGGCTGCACCACGAGGTTCCCGAACGTGGCATAACCGGTAAGCGACGCGCCCTGGTAGACGCGTTTGACGCCGCTCACGGGCGTGGAGAAATACAACTGTTGCGGCCCGAAGGGCGTGCCGGCCTTGAGATTGCAGCCGGCCGGCGAATCGTAGATCGCCCCGATTTGCTGCAGATAGCCGACCGGAAACGCGCCTTGAGCGTCGAGCACCGAGCCGTTGACGTCAATCGGCAGCAACACCCCGGCTTGGATTTGACGATACACCTGCAGCGACACGTTTCCACCGCGGAAGGCGCGCGTGTAACCGGCGCGGTACGAAATTGAAGAACTCGGCCCGGGTTGGTCGCCGGGTGCGCTTCCGTAGGCCGTGTCCTGCTGCGGATCGCCGGCGCAGGTAAACCGCATCGACGCCGGATCGCTGAGAATTTGCGAACGCCCGGCGGTGGCCGCAACCCCGCCAACCGAGTACGAAGCGCTGTACGTATCGTTGAGGGTCGGCCGCCAGGTCGCGGCCACGCTGCCCAGCGCGGTCACGCCGCCCGCGCCGGTTGCGGTGCTCAAGCCGACCGACTCGGCCAGCGTGAGCTTGTCGCTGGAATGAATCGTGTCGGTGAGCGTCAACGCGTCGTAGCTCGTATTCTGCGTTCCGGTATAGTACGGTTCGGACTGCACGACCAGCGGTGTGGTCGCGTTCTGCGAGGTGGTGCCGTAGGCTTGCAGGGAGATCGTGTGGCGCTGTTTGGACGGCAGCGTGGCGTTGACGGTGAAGCCGCTGGTTTTGCCGACGTTGGAGAATCCGCTGGGATCGTTGAACGGAACCGGCGTCGGACCGGTCGACACGTCGATGTAGCGATCGATCTGATCGAGCACGTTGGTCGACGTCGACGAGTAGAGCGAGGCTTGCACTTGGGTCGCGCCTAGAAGGGCGTTGTCGGTCAGCGAGTACAACTGCACGCTCCCGTCGTTCGAGTTGTTCGGCCCGTACCCGCACGGCAGCGCCGGCGGCGCACCCTGGCGCAGACAGACGAGCCCGGTGGCGCGCGCCGAGTTCAAGAACGTCCCCGTCAGCGATTGAGAATCGCCGAACTCGTAGCGCAGCTTGAGCAGATTACCGGACGAGTTGCTATCGCCTTGGTGATCGTAGGTCAGGCCGCTGGCGTCGAGGTAGTAGTCGCCGTCGACCAGGCTAGGCGACGTGCGATACACCGTTTGGACCGCCAGGCCCAGCTTGCCGATCGATCCGGTTTCGGCCAGCGAGTAGTTGTATTTCCCGTTGCTTCCGACCGACGCCGAGGTTTGCGACAGCCAGCTTAAGCTCGGCTGGACGGTCGTAAAGTTGACCGAGCCGCCGAGGCCGCCGATGGACGCGCCGGTGCGCACCGAGGCGCCCGCAAAGAGGTCGGTAGCGAAGCCGCGCAAGTTTCCGGCGCTGCCGGGAGCGTTGAGCGGGATGCCGTCCAGCGTGAGCGCGGTCTGGCTGGCATCGTGACCTTCGAGCGAGATGGTTTGCGTGGCGTCGCTGTCGTCGCTGCTGGTGGTAACGCTCACGCCCGAGAGTTTGTTCAGCGCGCCCGCTAGATCGTCGGAAAGGCGCCGCTGGGGCGAGTTTTGGTCGATGCTGGTCGACGAAATCGTGGCCGAGGCCTTGACGCTTACCGTGCCGATGACTTTGAGCGAACCGGTATCGGCGACGAGTGCGACGGCGACCGTCACGACCCGGCCGTCGAGCACTTCAAACGATTGCGACGTGAGGCTTTGATACCCGCGCTTGACGATGCGGGCGCGATAGATGCCGTCGGGCACGTCGGTGAACGTGACTTTGCCGTTGGCCGACGTGAGCTCCGAGGCGATCACGGCGCCGTCCAGCAAAACCCGCGCCAGGCCGACGGGCAGCTTGGTCGCGGCGTCGGTGATCGCGATCGAAATCTGGCCGGAATCCGATTGCGCGGAAACCGGAGCGGCGGATACGGCAAAACATGCGGCGAGAGCCGCGGTTAGGATTCGTCGCATTGTCCCGGCTGATTGTACGCGAACGCGGCTGAACAACGCCTGTGAAATGACTGCCGGCTAATCGAGCGTAGTGCGCGTCTACAGGGTGATGGTAACGGCGGTTCCGTGACCGGGCGCGCTATCGATGGCGATGTCGCCCCCGGCGCGTTCGACGGCGCGTTTGGCGATTGCCAGACCTAGACCCGTTCCCGCGATTTCACCGCGTTC
>DATCGB010000271.1:0-3792 GCA_036509155.1 Candidatus Tumulicola sp.
CAAAGCCGTCGATCCATGCTTTGAGCGCCGCATCGTCGGCGGTATCTACCGTCGCCCCGAATGCCTGATGCCCCGCCGCTCGCCATTCGCGCTCGCATTCGCCGACCGCTGCGGAGTCGCGGGCACAAAATCCAACGACCGCGCCCTCTGCGAGGAATGCGCCGGCGATCGCGCGGCCGATGCCCTTCGAAGCGCCGGCTACGAGAACGCGTTTACCCGTCTAACCTAAATCCATCTAATCCTCATTCGAGTTGGGTGGTAGGAAGTGTGGCCTCACACGAGAGGAACGACATAGCGCCGGCGCGTCAAGTCCGGGCGTCCGGGGAACTGCGAATCTTCGATCCGTTGACCGCCGCACTTCTCGATGACGCGAACCGACGCGGCATTTTCCGCCTGACACGTGATGAGCGCTTCCTCAACCCCGAGGTGCTTGAGAACGCTCAGCCCGCGGTTTAGGGCGAACGTAGCGACGCCGCGACCGCGGTGCGCGGGATGCGTCGCGTAGCCGATGTGGCCGCCAAGCTTTTTCAACGCATCGTTGAGCACGTGGCGAACGCCGAGCGCTCCGACGACCGCTCCGTTTTCGAGGACCCAGAACTCGTCCGCACGGACGAAGCCTTCGGCGATATCCCGCCCTTTCGAACGTTCGTTCATAAGGTCGACGTAGGCGTGAGGATCGGTGTGCGCAATCTCCTCACCTCGGCATTGCCATTCGTCCTCGCCCGCAGCAACGAACGCGTCGCGCATCCGCACGAACGAAGGCACGAGGTCGTGGCTCGGGCGCTGGATTGAAAATTCGCCGCGCGTTTTCGCTTCACTTTCATTCACGGTATCGCGACGACGCTTTCACGGCGGGCCACTCCCGACCTCCAGCCCAGACGAACCGGCCGTTCGCCATAGACGCCTGAAGGTTCCCGGTCTGTGCGTTCGAACGAACGCATGCGAGGTTTCGTCACTATCTCTTCATTCCCAGGGAGCTTCTCGATGCGGAAATTCGCGGTCGCGCTGATTTTAAGTTGTGTTTTTGCGCCTTCGTTCGCGCGCGCAGCCGAAGTCCCGTCGGCAGCGAGCGCGTCGGTCCGAGCGGCGATTACCGCGGCCGTCGAAAAGGATCGCGTGAAGTTTGGCGGGCGGGAGCCGCTTCCCGCAGTGCTGATCGGCGTGTGGGACGGCAAGGGTGGAAGTTTCGTGCATGCGTTCGGCTATGCGGATCTTGCAAAGAACGTTCCGCTGACGACGTCCGACCATTTCCGGATCGGCAGCAACACGAAGACGTTCGTCGTGAGCGTCATCCTGCAACTCATCGCCGAAGGCAAGCTTAGCCTCGACGATCCCGTCAGCCGCTTTCAGTTGGGCGTCACCATCCCGAACGGCGACAATATTACGGTGCGCGAGCTCGCCAACATGCGCAGCGGGCTCTTCGAAGCGTACGACACGCCGGAGTTCCAAGCGTTGAACATGACCGTGCCGAAGGATTTCGACCCGCGCACGCTGATCGATTGGGCGGTCAAGCAGAAGCCATACTTCGCACCGGGCAAGGGCTGGCACTACAGCAATACCAACTATTTGCTTCTCGGCCTCATTATCGAGCATCTCACGAACGACTCCGTCGGGAATGAGATCCGCAAACGGCTCATCGTGCCGTTCGGACTAACGCAAACCACATATCCGCAAACGGAATCCATGCCGGATCCGTGGGCGCACGGTTACGGGCTCGATGCGCGTAAAAATTGGATCGACGTCAGCAACACCGTGCCGGTCGCGTTGATGGGATCGGCCGGCGAGATGATTTCCGACATGGCGGACATGAAGCGCTGGATCAAGCTCTACGCCACCGCGAAAACCGGCGGTCCGCCGGGCTACGCGCCGGCTTCGGAGTGTAGGCCGTTCCTTGGGAACACGGACTTCGGCCTCGGGATGAACTGCAGCGCCGGCTGGTATGGGTACACCGGTGCGCTCCCCGGTTACAACACTGCAGATTATTATAACCCGGCAACCGATACCACGATCGTTGCATGGATAACCTACCAGGCGCAGACGCCTCCGGAAGGCGTCGCTAGCGTTATCTTCCGCGATATCGCGCGGATCGTAACTCCGGCCAACGTCCCAATGATGTACACTGCCGCAGACCTCAAAAGCGCCAGCCCCTAATCGCGCTCGGTTACGGGAGGCGGCTCTTCGGCATGGTGTTCGGGGCGAGGGTTGCCGCGAGTTCGCGAAACAACGCGACCGCACCGAGCCCGCTGTTCCCCTTCGCGTCGTACGCGCCGGGCCCGTTGGTCGCTTCGACGGCGATCGTCAGCTTCCGATCCGCCAAGTAGCCGACGGCGCCGGATGCACCCGAGAAGCCCAACGTCAGATCGATCCACGGCCCGCTGATGATCACGCCGAGGCCGTAACTGAAGGCCGGGGTCTGCGCGAAGCACGCATTGCAGCCGGCTTTCGGGTGGCCGAGGCCTAGAACGCTCGGCACGATTTGCGCACGCGACGACGCCGGTGAGAGCAGCTTCCCAGCGGCGACCGCCTCGATCGAAAGGCTCAAGTCGGTGATCGTCGAGGTTTCGACCGCACCCTCGGCGGTGGTCCACGACGGATTCCAATAGGTGGCTTCCTCATAGAACGGCACGTCGGGTTTGATGCCGAGCGCCTCGCGGCGCTCTGACGTAAACGCATGCAGCGCGGGCTCGGGAATCGCCGGCGTCGTCGACCCGGCCGTTTGCGTCAGCCCCATCGGTTCCAAAACGTTTTCGCGGATGGCATCGACGAGCGGTTTCCCGGCGATCTTCGCGAGCACCCCGCCGAGGATGACGTAGTTCGTGTGCGAATAGCCCCAGTTCGTGCCGGGCGCGAACTCCATCGGCTTTGATACGCCGATGTGAATCAGTTCCGCCGGCGTCCACTGCCGGAACGGGTCGAGGTTGACGCCGTTTAGCGTTTCGGGTTGATACACGTAGTCGGCGTAACCCGAAGTCATCTGCGCCAACTCGCGCAGCGTGACGTCCTTAGCGTTGGGCAGATCGGGAAAGTACGTCGACAGCTTGGTATCGAGCGTCGTCTTCTTCTGGTCGACGTATTCGAGGAGCAGCGTCGACATGTACGTGAAGGCTAGCGCGCCATTGCGAAAGTGCATATCCGGCGTTGCCGGCACGCCCGTCATCGAATCGCCAAAGGCGCCCGTGTAGACGTTCGCTCCGTTCGAGCGCACTTGGACGATAACGGCTTTGAGGTGATTCTCGGCGACGAACGAGCGCACGACGCCTTGAATCGCGTCGGTGGAAAACGTAGTCGCACCGGCGGGGACGGAGAACGCGAAGCTCGGCACGATAAAGCACGTGACGGCAACGATGATGCGCGCTAGGCGCGTGGGCTCAATATCGCGGCGAGCATGACCTTGTCGCTGTCGAGGAGAGCGCAGCTTCATCACTTCGAGACTCTCCTTGCGCGGTGCCGCCGGCCAGACCTTCCGCGTTCCGCGGCTACCGCAGCCAGGCCCCGTTCGTAAAATTACGGAACGCGCCCGTATGTCAGCTTTCGTGAAGCCAGAACCGATTCGCACCGAACCGGTGACCCCCGCAGGGGCTCCCGCGACATTTATCGACGTCCTCTACGATCACGCCGCATACCTGCGTGCCAACGGCGGCAAGGTCGCCGCCACGGACCTAAGCGGCAAGAACGTCGCCATCATCGGCGCGGGTGCCGCGGGGCTGCTCGCCGGGTACCAACTGCTGGAACTCAACGCGAATGTCACGATCTTCGAAAGCAGCGATCGTGCGGGCGGCCGGCTCGAAACGA
>DATCGB010000272.1:0-3750 GCA_036509155.1 Candidatus Tumulicola sp.
CCCCCCGCGCCTGGAATACTTTGGCCCTATGCCCTACGTCCGCGAGATCGTCACCGACGGCCATCCGACGCTGCGCAAGGTCGCCAAGAAAGTCGACCCCCGGGAGATCGGCGAGCCGCTCTTCCAGCAGTTGATTGACGACATGTTCGAGACGATGTACGCCGCGCCCGGAGTCGGCCTGGCCGCGCCGCAGGTGAACGTCTCGAAGCGCCTGTTCGTCATCGACGTGCACGACGTCGAGCACCCGCCCGCGGTCGTTATCAACCCGAAGGTCGAACTGGCCGAAGAAGAAGTCGAACTGACCGAAGGGTGCCTGTCGGTACCCGGCATGGTCGGCGAGATCGTGCGCTTCAAACGGGTGGCCGTGAGCGGTTTGGATCGCGACGGGAACAAGATGCGCCTGGAAGGCGAGGGACTTTTGGCGCAGTGCCTGCAGCACGAGATCGACCATCTCAACGGCACGCTGTACGTCGATAGCGCTCGCGACGTTCGGCCCGCGGTCACCGAAGAAGAAACCCAGGCGCCCGAAGCCGGCGAAACCGTGCAGGCGCAAGCGTATTAGCGCTTCTTCGCACCCCGCCGGGCTCGCGACGCTGTTTTTTGGTACGAGCCCGTTCGCGGTTCCAAGCCTGCGCGTGACGGCCGCGCGTACGCGGCTGGCGGGCGTGGTTACCCAGCCGGACCGGCCAGCCGGGCGCGGTCACAAGCTGACGCCCTCGCCGGTCAAAGTGGCCGCCCTCGAGCTGGGTTTGCGCGTCTACGAACCCGAAGCGCTAAAGCCGTTTGCGCTCGAGATCGCCGCCGCGCCGTTCGATCTGTTTGCACTGGCATCGTACGGCCGCATTCTCCCGCGCGCGCTGCTGGACGTGCCGCGCCTGGGCGCGCTCAACGTTCATCCCTCACTCTTGCCGAAGTACCGCGGCGCGACGCCGATCCAGACGGCGTTGCGTAACGGCGACGAGCGCACGGGCGTTAGCATCATGATGATGGACGCCGGAACGGACACGGGCGAGATCGTTAGCCAAGAATCGGTGGCGATCGAACCGGGCGAAGCCTACGGCGAACTGCACGACCGGTTGGCCACGATCGGCGCGCGTCTGCTGGGCGATGCGATCGATCGGGCGACGCGCGGCGAGTTGACGCACGCGCCGCAGCGGGGCGAGCCGAGCTCGACCGCGCCGATCGGCAAAGACGATCTCGCGATCGATTGGTCGTGGCCGCCGCAGCGCATCGTCGATCACGTGCGCGCCTTTTCGCCGCAACCGGCGGCCCGCGCCGTCATCGACGGCCAGGCCGTAAAGATTTTGCGCGCGCACGTCGCGTCCGACGGCACGCTCGAGATCGACGAGTTGATCGCGCCCAACCGCGGACGGACCGCCGGTGCGGCGTATTTGCGGGGTCGCGCCGTGCCCACGCGATGAACGCGCGCGAACTCGCGCTAGCGGTCGTCCGCGACGTGTTTCCGCCGGCCGAATCGACGGCGCTCGAACGCGGCGCGCAAGAATCGCTGGACTATCGCGCGCGAAAATCCGGTGCTAGCGGGCGGGACCGCGCGTTTGCCACCGAGCTGGCTTACGGATCGATCAAAATGCGCCGCACGCTGGACTGGTATCTCGAACCGTTCGTCGGCAGCCGAACGCAGGCGCTGCCGGACGCAATTCGGGAAATCCTGCGGTTGGCGACGTACGAACTCATCTTTACGCAGCCCGACGCGCACGCGACCGTGTTCGAATTCGTTAACCTGGCCAAGCGTTACGGTCACCGCGGGTTGGCCAACTTGGTCAACGCCGTGCTGCGCGGCTTGCTGCGCGGGCGGCCGGCCGCACCCGGGCGTGAAAGTTTTGAAAGCGACGACGACTATCTCGGGGTGGCGTATTCGCTTCCGACCTGGCTGGTCCGTCAGTGGCGCGAGGTCTTTGCCGATCGGGCCGAAGCGGTGTGCGCGGCGGTCAACGACCCGGCGCGTACCGCGATCGTCGTCAACACGCGCAAGAACGGCCGCGACGAAGTGGCCGAGCGGCTCCGCGCGGCCGGCGTCGCGACGTCGCCGTCGGCGACGGTCCCGGAATCGTTGCTGGCCGACGGCGCCGGCGGGACGCTGCACGCCCTCGAGAGCGGCGCAGACGGCGCGTGGTGGACGCAGTCGGAAAGTTCGGCGATGGCGGTCGACATACTCAACCCACAGCCTGGCGAAGCGGTGCTCGACGTCTGCAGCGGGCGCGGCAACAAGGCGCTGCAAATCGGCGCGCGGCTGGCCGGTGAGGGATCCCTGACGTGCCTCGAGCGCGATCCGCGCAAGGCCGCCGCGTTGATTCGCCGGCTAGAGTCGGGCGACGTGACGGCGGCCGTCGTCGTCGGGGATGCGACCGGCGAGTTGCTGTCGGAGCATCAGGACTTCGACCGCATCCTGATCGACGCGCCGTGTTCGGGCGTGGGCGTCATCGGGCGTCATCCGGAAGCCCGCTGGAAAAAGCAAGGCGCCGACGGCGAACGCCTGGCGGCGCTTCAGCGCGCCCTGCTGGAGCGGGCGGCCCGCCACGTGCGCGCCGGCGGAACGCTGGTCTATGCCGTCTGCTCGACCGACCCGCGCGAGACGACCGACGTCGTGAACGCCTTCGTGTCCCGCGAAAACTTCGAACGCGGTCTCGTACCGGCGGCCTACGAAGCGTTTTTGACGGCCGAAGGCGACGTACTGGTGCCGCCGGGAATCGACGGGCGGGACGGGTTTTTCTTCGCTCGCCTGGAGCGCCGATGAGCATCTTTGAGAAGATCGAACAAGCCTGCGCGGCGTTCATCGAACGGGCTTTTGCGAAGACCTTTCCCAGCGACTTAGAGCCGGCCCAAATCGCGCGCAAGCTCGTCTCGACCATGGAGGCGCGGACGCGCGACGAAGACGGCCGGCTGGTCGCCCCCGGCAACTATGCCGTCGGGGTAAATCCGGAAGACTTCGAGCGGCTCGCCAGCCATCAAGCTTATCTCGAGCGGGAGTGGGCCGACCTGCTGCGCGAGCTCGCGGGCCGCGTCGGCATCGGCTTTCTCGAGGGCGACGCCAAGGTTCGGATGACGGCTCGCGAAAGCGTTCCGCTGGGTGCCGTCGACGTGGCAGTCGCCGGCGAGCCGGCGCGCGCGGCCGCCGCCGCGCGAGAGCGGTTCCCGCGTTTTCATCTGCGCATGATTAAAGGCGTCTCGGCTTTGGGGGTATACTCTATTGAAGGAACGGTTCGAATCGGCCGGGGCGACGAAAACGAGATCCTTTTGGCCGACCGGAGCGTCTCTCGCACGCACGCCGTCGTCGAAACGGCCGGGCCCCAACCGGTCGTTCGCGATCTCGGCTCGACCAACGGAACGTTCGTGAACGGCGAGCGCGTTCGGGAACGCGGACTGCGGGACGGCGACGAGTTAATGTTCGGAAATACGCGGATGCGTTTTGAGGTAAGCGGAGAGTAGGCGGCGATGACGTTCGACGCGCACATGCGCATCGGGTCGCTCGAAATCACGGCGGCATTGCTGGCCGTTGCGGTCGTGGCCGCGCGGCCGCGCGTGCGCGCCGCCGCCGAGATCGGACGCCTGATGCCGATGGCCGTATCGCTCGAGTTTTCCGGCCGCGCATACGACGGGCGGCCGCCGTTTGAAGTCGGCCGCGGCCGCGAACTCGATCTGGCCCTGCCCGACCCCGAAGTAAGCCGGCGTCACGTCCGCTTCGAAAGCCGGAACGGCGTGGTGTACGTCGACGATCTTAAGAGCCGTAAC
>DATCGB010000273.1:0-3768 GCA_036509155.1 Candidatus Tumulicola sp.
AAGCGCGTGTCGGACAGGCGCTCGTGCGCCACGATCGACGAGGCTTCTTCGATCGACGCCAGCGCGCGCGTGGAATCGTTCTGCTCGAAGAGCATCGAGGCTTCCTCGATCAGCGCTTTGACCAGGAGCGCGGCATACTCGCGATCTTGCGGGCCGTAGCTGCGGCGCAGCTCGTCGATCAACGAACTGCGGCGATCCGGAACGGCCGGCGCTCCCTGGCAATGCGCGGCTTCGAACTCGACCAGATCGCACTGTGCCCCGAGCAAACCGCCAAGCCGCGCGTCGTCGATGTGCGCGAGCAGTATGCGCGCTTCGCCGGCCGTGAGGCGGGCTTGCGCGAACGAACCCGACTCGATTTCCAACTCGGCGCGCAGACACAGCACGCGGATGGCGTCGGGAGCATCGGCGTCGTGCGCGACCGCGCTGGCGACCTCGCGGGCGCGATCGTACTGACCGCCGTTGCGCAGCACTTCGATCGCGAGAAAGCGCGTGTCGTCGTCGCGGGCTGCAAACGTCGAGTTGGCGCTATGGCGCGCCGCGAGGCGGTCTTCAAGCGCATCGGCGAACAGCTCGCGCGCATCGTGCAGATCGCGATAGAACTGGCTGCGCGACAAGCCCAGGTCGGCCGCGACGACGGATTGCTGCTCGCGGGCGACGTCGCTGCGGCGCAAAACCTCGAAACGGCGGCGCTGCAGTTCGGACTCCGCGCCCAGCTCGTCGATGAGCCGGTCGACCAGTCCGGGCAGTTGCGCCACGAACTCGGCTCGGACGAAGGCGTTGCGGCCCAAGGCGTGAGGGCTGCGCACGTCGTGCAGCAGCGCGATTACCTCGCGATGTCTGGGGCCCCGCCGCCTGCGCATGGCAATTTTTTCGGCCCCGGGCGAGCCGGGACCCGCGATACGGTTCGGGCGGTCGGTTGGCTTGGCGTGGGACTAACGCGAGACTTCGGCGGCTGGAATACGCCGGCGCTCGTCTAAACTCGCAACCTCGGGCATTCGACCGTTTCAACTTCAGGAGAGATAGGGTATACATGCGCTTTTCAGTTTTGACCGGGTACGCGCTGGGCGCGACGGCGGCCGCCGCGCTGTTGGCGGGCTGCTCCGCAAGCTCTTCGCCGACCCCCGCCGGCGGCTTCGGCCCGGCCGCGCCGCAACACCGGCAGGCGACCGGGTATCGTCCGATGGTGACCAGCGACGGCGTGATGTCGGTGCTTCCGGCGGGCTTCACGCCAAGCACGCACCGTCCCGCGTGGATGAAGTCGCCGCCCGCCAAAGACGTCAAACCGGGGCTGGCCGTGGCCCAGTTCGGCGGCGACACCGTTCTGTGGTTCAAGAAGAGCAATAAGAAGAACAAACCGCCGGCGGTTTGCCAGCCGGCTTCGTCGACCAACGGCATCCGCGTCGACCGACAGGGCAACTTGTGGGTTCCGGACGGGCGCGCCAACACGACGACCGAGTACGCACCCAACTGCGGCGCGGCGCTGATCACCATTCCCGATCCCACCGGCGAACCGGCCGACGTGGCGCTCGACCCGGCCGGCAACGTGTACATCATGAACATCAACAACCTCAGCGGCCCGCCGACCGTCGCCGTCTATAAACCTACCGGCAAGCAGATTCGAACGCTGAGCGATCCCTCGTTCAACACCTTGTTCGGCGTCGGCAGCGATCGCAACGGCAACGTGTTCGTTTCCAACCAGACCACCGGCAACGTCGGAAACGTGATCGAGTTTCCGAAAGGCAAAATGCCGGGCCACGCGCTGACCGGCATCCATCTCGGACTGCCCGGCACGCCGGCCTTCGACTCCAAAGGAAACCTGATCATCAGCGACTGGCTGGCCGCCACCATCGACGTGTTCGCACCGCCCTACGACGGCGCGCCGACGACTTCACCGCTGATGGGAGCGTCGATCTGGTGCCCGCTCAACAAAGCCGGCAAGCAGATCTACTGCGGCGACGCCGAGAACGGCTCGATCGACGTCTACGCCTACCCGGGCGGCGCGTACCTGTACAGTTACACCAACTCGCTGTCGGCCAGCCTGTTAGTGACGGGCGTCTCGCCGTTCCCGGCCGCGCCTTAGGCAAGACTCACTCGCCGCTCGCTCGTACCACGCGGGCATGATCGTACGAGTATGCCGGACCGTCTGCCTCGGGGTGCTCGTGTGCGCCTCGGCGGCCGGTCCGGCGCGAGCGGCGGCCCCGGCCGGATGCCAACTGGGCGCGGAGATTCGAGCGGCGCGCGCGGCGTTCGGAAGCGCGTCGAGCGTGCGCGAACTGCGCGCCGCCGGTTCGGTGGAAACCTCGGGCATGCGCGGCACGGGCGAGATTGACGAGGACTTGACCGGCGGGCGCAACGCGCAGCGATTCCGCATCCCCATCCAGGGCGATTCCGCGACCGTGTACGACGGCGCGACGCGCTGGCAACAGGATATCTCGGGCGGCGTGCATCCGCTCGACGCGCCGTTCGTGCGCGAACTCGCGGTCACCGACGCGTACCTCGCGCGGCGCGGATATCTCGACGCGAGCGATTCCGCAAACCTGCAGTGCCTGGGCCTGCGCAAGACCGACGGCCGGACGCTGCTGACGATTCGCGTCCTACCGCGCGGCGGGCAACCCGCCGTGCTGGCGTTCGATCCGTACACGCACCTGTTGTGGAGCACCAGCGAACGGCTGCCGACCACGACGCAGGTGACGCGCTACGGCGACTACCGCGAAACCGGCGGCCTCGTTCTGCCTTTCGTCGTGCGCAGCGGAACGCTGTCCGAACCGGACGATGGGTTCGTCTTCAACGTTCGACGCTACGCCCTGCTCGATCGCGCTCGCCCGGGCGACTTTGTCAAACCGCGTGAAACCGATGCGGTTCGCATGCTCGACGGCGTCGTCTCGACGCGAGTTCCGGTCGCGCTCGAAGGCCGTCAGTTGATCGTGTGGGCGTCGATCGACGGTCACGCGCCGATGCCGTTCATCTTCGACAGCGGCGGTCACGCGATTCTCACGGCCGGCGCGGCCCGCACCCTTGGCCTGCGCGCTTCGGGCGCGGGCGTGAGCGGCGGATCCGGGGCCGGGACGATCGGCGTGCAGTACGTCAAGGTCGCCCGCGTGAGAATTGGAAAGGCCGAGCTGCGCGATCAGCATTTTCTCGTGATCGACTACCCGTACTCGTTTTACGAGCGGGGCCGCAAACCGCCGCTGGCGGGCATTCTGGGGCTTGAGTTCTTCGAACGCTTTGCCGCGCACATCGATTACGGCGGACGAACGCTGACGCTCGTTCCGTTGAAGTCGTTCATCGATACCGCCAGAGGCGTTCCGGTGCGCATGCGGTTTCAGGAAGATCTGCCGCTGGTTCGGGCCGCGGCCGACGGACACGCCGGCGAGTTTGGCGTCGACACCGGCAACGCCGGTTCGCTGATTCTGTTCGGCCCGTTCGTCGATCGAACCGGACTGGACGAACGCTATCGCTCCGGCAGCCTCGCCATCGGCCACGGCACCGGTGGAACCAATACCGGCCGCTTCGAAAACCTGCGCGAGTTTTCAGTCGGAGGGCTGAACCTGCACGGCGTTCGCACCGATTTCACGCACATGACGAGCGGGTCGTTTTCGTCGTGGACCGAAGCGGGGAACTTCGGGTATTCGGTGCTGTCGCACTACAGCCCGACGTTCGACTATGCGAATCAGACCGTGTACTTGCAGCCGCACGCGCGCGCGCCGGCCGAAATCGTCAACCGGGCCGGGTTTTCGTTCGAGAAGAATGGCCCGAATGCATTCGACG
>DATCGB010000274.1:0-2812 GCA_036509155.1 Candidatus Tumulicola sp.
TACAGGTCCCCGAGACGTTCGCTCCAGCGCCGCGGCGGACTCGATTGAAGATCCCGGGCTTCCATGCCGGGGCGCGTTCGCCGCGCGGCCGACCGAGCCCCCGGTAACGAACTCGATGCAGGCGAGCGGCCTACGATGTGCTAGCAGGAGAGCGACGGGACGCGAAGCAAACGCACTTTCATGTTGCGCCGCGCTGCGACCGCCGCTGCGATCGTCACGTTTGCTCTGGTGGTTTCGACGTCGCGCGTTTTCGCCGGGGCGCTTCCGGCTCCGATGGCAGAGCTCAATCACGACGTGCGCGAACTCGCCGCCCGACTGCCGGCGCCCAGCGCACTCGAAGTCTTCGACTTGAGCACCGGCTATCACATGGGCGTGAACGCAAGCTCCAGCATGCCGGCTGCCTCGACGATCAAGATTCCCGTCATGGTTGAAGTTTTCCGACAACTCCAAGCCGGACGATTCGGCCTGGATCGTCGCGTCGCGCTTCGCGCCTCCGACAAGGATTGGGGATCGGGCGAGCTGTGCGACGCGCGCGCCGGCTCGACGCATACGATAGCCGAGTTGCTGGAAAAAATGATCGACATCAGCGACAACACCGCAACGAACATGCTCATCCGGCTGGTCGGACGCAGCCGCATCAACCATTCGATGTCGCAGCTCGGGTTGGAACACACGCGGCTGACCGCCGACATCCGCACCGAAGGATGGGGAATCCGAAACAGCTTGCGGACGTCGCCCACCGATCTGGTCCGCCTGCTCGCCCTGATGGCCCACCGGCGGCTGGTCGACGAATGGTCGTCGAACGAGATGATCTCGATCCTCGAGCAGGATCAGTACAACACGCTGCTGCCCGAGCCGTTACCCGATGACGTTCCAATCGCGCATAAGACCGGATCGTTCTTCGATACGCTCAACGACGCCGGCATCGTCTACGCCGACGACGCACCGTACGTCATCGCCGTGATGACGACGGCGCTGCCGTCGAAGGATATGGGACGCAAGTTCATTCGCTCGATTTCACGCCTCGCCTACGCCGACGAAGTGCGGCTCGCACGATGGCGTCAGTCCAGCGGACTAAGTTTTCCGCTTTCCCTGGGCGCGCCGGCGGCCCAATCGCCGGACGTGCGCTACTGGAGCACCGGGCTCACCGACGACGGACTGGGCGGCGGCAACTGAACCGATGGCGCGCCATCTTCACCGGAAGGCCGAAGTCCGGTTAAACCTTGACTCTTGCGGACGCGTACGTGCGGGTGACCCAGCGGTCGTAGCGCGGCTCGTCGCCGATCACCACGCGGTCGTAGAACTCTCCCAGACGTTTGGTGATCGGGCCCATTCGTCCGTCGCCGACGGTGCGCCGGTCGATCGACGTGACGTGCGCGATTCCGGCTGCGGTTCCGGTGAAGAATACCTCTTCGGCAGCGTAAAGCTCGCCGCGGTCGATCGACCGCTCGATGACGTCGAGTCCGAACTCGTCGTGCGCGATATCCATGATCGCCCGACGGGTGCAGCCTTCCAAGACGTTCTGCGACGGATCGGGCGTGTACAGCGCGCCGCGCCGCACCAAGAAGATGTTTTCGGCCGAGCCTTCGGCCACGTGGCCGTCGTGCGACAACAGCACCGCCTCGTCGTAGCCGTTCTGAATCGCTTCGCTTTTGGCTAGCGCCGAGTTGACGTACAGGCCGGTAATCTTCGCGCGCGGCGGCGCCATCGTGTCGTCGGCACGCCGCCACGAACTCACGCACACGTGCAGGCCGCGACTGGTATCGAGATACGGGGTAAACGGCATCGGCACGATGGCGAACGCGTCCGGTACGTTGTGCAGGCGCACGCCCACGTCTTCGGCCGCTTTGTAGATGAACGGTCGGATGTACACGTTCGTTTGGAAGCGATTGCGCAGGCACAGGTCGAGCGTGATCTGGATTAGTTCGTCGGTAGTTTTCGGCAGCGACATCGTGAGGATCTTGGCCGATATGGCGAGGCGCTCGTAATGGTCGCGCAGCAGCACCAGGAAGAGTTCCTCTTCCTCGGGGACCCAATACCCGCGGATTCCCTCAAAGCATCCGGTGCCGTACTGCAGCCCGTGCGTGAGCAGACCGACTTTGGCGTCTTCGTACCGGCGAAAGTCGCCGCCGGCGTAGACGGTAATCGACGAAAGATCCACGGTTGACTCCTTCTGGCGGGCGCCCGGGCTGGCGAGTGTTGGGCCACCGGCCGTGCGCTTCCTCCGGCTCGCGCCGGCGGCGAGGCATTTGGCGCTCGAGCCGGGTAGGATGGCTCCAAGATGACTGGCTGGGTCCTTGCCGGGACGACGTTCGTGGCGTCGAGCGTGGAGTTTGTCGAAGCCGCAACCATCGTTTTGGCGGTGGGATACGCGCAAGGCTGGCGCGCGGCGCTCCTGGGCACCATCTGGGCCGCGGCCGCGCTCGGCGCGATCGTTGCCGTCTTCGGGCCGCTCATTGGGAACGCCGCGTCGCTCGCGCGAATACAACTCGTAGTCGGCCCGTTTCTCATCCTGTTCGGGATTGCGTGGCTGCGTAAAGCGGTGTGGCGCTACGCGGGGCGCAAAAGCATGCACGACGAGCAGGCGATCTACGATCGTGAGTTCGCGCGCCTGCGCGCCAATCGCGAAGGGCGGCTCGGTTTTGCGGTCGCGTTTCAGGGCGTGTTCGTCGAAGGGCTCGAGGTAGCCGTGATCGTGGTCACGTTCGGCGCCGCCAGCGCGAGCGCGCTGGCGTGGTCGACCGGCGGCGCCGCGCTCGCGTTCGCGGCCGTGGCAATCGCGGCGCTGGCGTTGCACAAGCCGTTTGCACGC
>DATCGB010000275.1:0-6272 GCA_036509155.1 Candidatus Tumulicola sp.
GAGCCGATCGCCGGAACTCGAGAGCACGTAGGCCTCGATCGCCTTGCCAATGCCGCGAATGAGATCGAGACAAAACTCCACGGTTCCACCCAAGCCCCAGCCGTGAACGACGTAGAGCACCCGCGGTGCGGCGCCCGAAGCGCCGGCGCGCGACAGCCCGATGGGCACATCGTCGACCGCCGATTGCTTTATCGCTTTCAAGCGCGGGCCGTTCACGAACCGCTGCACCTGGGCTTGGAGTTCGGGTTCGTAAGGCTCGGCTGGCGGAGGCGCGCCGGCCCCGAACACAACGGTCGCGTCGTCGACCACGTGCTCCCAGCCCGCGTCCGACGTTCGAGCGAAGAAGTCGTCGATTCCGGCGCGTTCGACGGCAGCGGAAGCGACGTCGAGAAAGCCGATCCGGTCGAGCGTTTCACGCTTCACAAACGTGCACAGCCCGTTGCCGATCGGCGTTGGAGCAAAGCACCGGCGCGAGCGCTGCATTACCAAACGCGCGGCCGCGTCGCGCGAGATCGGCGCGCCGCTACGGTCGCCGGCAACGATCGCGAACGCGCCGGCGCCGTTCGTCAATGGGGTCGCCGTGCCGATCGTGGGACGCTGATTCGCGGCAAAAACGAGGTTTTCGAGCCAGCGCGGGCTGACCGTGGTGCCGCCGGTCAGCAAAACCGCGTCGCCTCGGCTCTCGCGAATTCCGCGTTCGATCGACTGGGCGTAGCCGCGTTTGGTCGCGTTGCGCACGACGCGGACGTTCGAAACGGCCTTCCAGCGGGCGAGCAACCGGGCTGTCTCGGGGTCGGTGCTGGCGTCGTCGATCAGCAGCAGCTCGGCCGGATAGGTCGTGTTTCGCCAGATTGATTCGACGCATGCGCGCACCTCGTCGAGATCGTCGTGAAGCACGACCACGATCGAGACCGTTCCAGCGTTCCCGAGGGCGCCGAGCACGTTTTCGTAGTTCGATCCGTCACAGAACTCACGACGGCCGCTCGCTACGTCGTTTTGGAGAAAGTTCGCACGAGCCCAGGCATTGGGCGCGCGCCCTTCACGCCATCCGCGGGCGACGAAGTGCGACAGCGGATTTACGGGCATGCGCGCCACGTCGGGGTTCGTTTCGACGTAGTAGTTCGCGTCGAACTTGTCGTGGCCGAGCTTCGCTTCCCGGCCGTGCGCGCGTCCCGTGGCCAAAAAATGGTAGAACGGGTTCAGCCGCGTTTGCGCGACGTCCGGATACGCATCGAGGTACGCGCTCACCGAGAACCAGGCGTTCGGGTCGCGACCTTCCGTCCAGCCTTGCTGGAGAAAGTGCAGCACCGGATCGATGCCCGCTCGCGCAACGCCGGGATTTTCCGCGAGATAATATTCGGAATCGAAGGCGTCGCGCACGAGTTGCCACTGATCGGCCAAACTGCTGCCCGGCCCTACGAGCTCCGATCCCGCGCCGGCGTTGGGCGGCGCGTCGGCGTCGCCGGCGGGGGGTCGCCGATAGTACGCCTCGGCGTGCTCGCAAGGCGTGCCGGCGGGCCGCACCGCCGCGCCGTACTGCAAGAAATGAAACAGCGGAACGATCGCGGACTCCGCAATCTCTGGATGCGCCTCGACATACGCTCGCGTGCAGAACCAAGGGTTTGGGTCGCGCCCTTCGCGCCAGCCGACGGTCGCATAGTGTGAGGCGGCGGTCGTGCCGGGTGCGAGTTTTCCGTACACGTACTCGTAGAAATCCGGGTCGACGGCGTCCGACAACGCTTCGGCGAGCGCTCCGGGAAAGTCGAGATACGCGGGCCGGCCGCGGGTGGAATCGTTCGCTTGAGACGTCATGCTCGAGCGATCGGCGGCGTTTTTTCGCGCGCGGCATTGCGGTCTTCAAGGTAGGCGCGAACGCCGGACTGCCAACACGGCAGCCGGATGCCGAGCGCATGCAGCCGCGCGTTCTCGAGTGCCGAATAGGCGGGTCGGCGAACCGCCGAGGGCCAGGCTGCGTACGAGATCGGTTCGATCGTCGCGTTCAGGCCCGACTGCCGCACCGCTTCGAGCGCAAAATCGTACCAGCTAACCGGACCTTCGTTGACCATGTGATAGAGTCCGTAGCGCGTGGTGCGAATCAGGTCGCGGGTGGCGGTTGCGAGATGGACCGCGTAGCTTGGGGTAACGAACATATCGCGAACTACACGAGACCGCTCCCCCGAGCGCGCTTGGGTTAAAATGCGATCGATAAACGTGTAGCCTTTCGACGTGCTCGCGCGCACGCCGTAGACGCCGCACGTCCGAATCACGAACGCACGCGACTTTAAGCGTAACACTAGCTGCTCGCCGGCGAGCTTCGAGACGCCGTACACGCTTTGAGGATTCGGAACGTCGGCCTCGGTGTACGCTCGGCCCAGTCCGCCGTCGAAAACGTAGTCGGTGCTGTATGTAACGAACGTCACGTCGCGCCGAGCGCACTGTTGGGCGAGGCGTTCGACGGCGGCGGCATTGACGGCGAAGGGTCGCTCCGGAATTTCCTCGCAGCGGTCCACGTGGTGGTAGGCGGCGCAGTTCACGACCGTATCGGGCGCGTTGCACTCGATGACGGCCGCGACGGCGGCGGCGTCCTCCAGATCGACCTCGCGGCTCGTCGGCGCGACGATGTCGACGTCGTCCCAGAGCCGGCGAATCTCCGAGCCGAGCTGGCCCGAACCGCCGAAGACTACGACGCGTTGCATTGGGCGCCCCCGAACGCTTCGATGAACGAAAGGTTGGCGCGGTCCTTCCCCGAAATCCGCAGCGGCTCGATTGCCGGCCACTCGATATTCAGCACGGGATCGTCCCAGCGGACGCCGATCTCGCGAGTTGGATCGTACTGCGCGCCCTGCTTGTATGAAAACACGACGTCGTCGGTCAACGCGACGAAGCCGTGGAGAAATCCCGTCGGAACGTACAGCTGGCGGTGGTCGTCGGCCGATAGCGCGAAACCTTGCCAGCAGCCGAAGGTCGGAGAACCGGCTCGGGCGTCGGCGATGACGTCGAACGCCGTGCCGTGCAAGACTTGAACGAGCTTGCTCATCCGCGGATCTGCGTGCAAGCCGCGCAGCACGCCGCGGCCGGAATACGAGACGCTATCCTGCACGAACTCGTCGTCGATTCCTAAGGATCGATACTTCGTCCGAACGTAGGTTTCCTTAAAGAGTCCGCGGTCGTCGGCGTATGCCGGCAGCTCGATGACGAGCGCGCCCGCGAACCCGACGGCGGTCGCGCGCAAACCGGTCACGCGGGGGTTCGCGCGCGATGCGCTTCGATCAGCAGGGTTCCGGCCTGGCGCGATTGCGCGACCAGCGTTCCCGCGCGAAAAAGCGACTCGAACTGTCCCGCGTCGGCCCACCAGCCCTCGAGAATGTCGTAGCGCAGCTCGCCGGCTTGGATGTAGGCGTTGTTGACGTCGGTAATTTCGAGCTCGCCACGGTTGGAGGGCCTCAGGCGGCGGCAGAATTCGAAGACGTTCGGATCGTACATGTAAATGCCGGTGACCGCGTAGCGGCTCTTTGGGTGTGCGGGCTTCTCCTCGATGCGGACGATCCGGTCGCCGTCGAGTTCGGGACAACCGAATCGTTGGGGGTCGTCGACTTCCTTTAAGAGGATGCGCGCGCCCGAAGGCTGCCGCTCGAAACTGCGGACGTGAGGTGCGATGCTGTCTTCAACGATGTTGTCGCCGAGAATCACGACGATCCGTTCGCCGTCGGCAAAGTGTTCGCAGAGCTTCAAAGCGTCGGCGATGCCGCCCTCGCCTTCTTGGTACGTGTAGTAGATGTCCTGGAGCCCGAACTCTTTGCCGTTGCCGAGCAGCCGCAGGAACTCACCCGCCGAGTTGCCGCCGGTAACGATCATGATGTCCTGAATCCCCGCTTCGCAAAGCGTCGCGATTGGATAGTAAATCATCGGCCGGTCGTAAACCGGCAGAAGGTGCTTGTTGGTCACCTTCGTAAGCGGGCGCAGCCGCGAACCCAACCCACCCGCAAGAATGATACCTTTCACTCGCTTCTCCCGTTAGCGATGTGCGTACTGACGTTTGTAATAATCCAAGAACTCGCGGCCCTTGAGCGGGCGCCACCACGAATCGTTCGACTTATACCAATCGATCGTTTCGGCTAAGCCGCGATCGAACGGCACGGCCGGCATCCAACCGAGAGCTCGAGCTTTCGCGCAGTCGACGGCGTAACGCCGGTCGTGACCGCGGCGGTCGGCGACGTATTTCACGTGGGTTTCCATCGACCGGCCGCAGCCCGCGACGAGTCGCTCGGTAATTTCGAGATTGGTGCGAGGATTGCCGCCGCCGATGTTATAGACGTTCCCGAGTTCGCCGCGTTCGAGCACGTGAAGGATGCCGCGCGCGTGATCCTCGACGTGCAGCCAGTCGCGCACCTGCAATCCGTCGCCATACACCGGAACCCGCTCGCCGTCGATTAAATTCGTAACGAATAGTGGGATGAGTTTCTCCGGATATTGACGCGCGCCGTAAGTGTTCGATCCGCGGGTCACTAGTACCGGAGTGCCAAACGTCGCCCAATAGGCCAGGGCCTGCAAATCGCCGCCGGCCTTACTGGCGCTATACGGGCTGCGTGGTTTGAGCGGGTCGATTTCGCGCGAATGGCCATCGGCGACCTCGCCGTACACTTCGTCCGTCGAGACCTGCAGGTAACGCCCGACCTTTCGCTCGCGGACCGCCTCGAGCAGGACGTGCGTCCCCAGAATATCGGTGCGCAGGAAGGCCTCGGGCTCGAGGATCGAGCGATCGACGTGCGTCTCGGCCGCAAAATTCACCACCGCATCGACGCGGCCGCGCATCGCCTCCCGCACGGATGCAACGTCGCAGATGTCGCCGCGAACGAATCGATAGTGGGGGTCGGCGTCGACGTCACTCAAGTTCGCGGGGTTGCCGGCGTAGGTCAGCGCGTCGAGGTTGACGACTCGCACGGCCGGCCGCTCCTGTAAAACCAGACGAACGAACGCCGAGCCGATGAAGCCGAGGCCACCCGTTACCAGGATTCGAGAAAGCATCCCACACCCGCACTTCTCCCTGAAGAGCTAGCTTTGCTATTCTACCCGAGCATGCGGCTTCTCCTTTTGGTCCCTTGTCTCGCCAGGCTATGCAGGCGGCAAATGACTCCCCGCAGTGGTGAGCGTCCGGATGCTTGCTCTGTAGTCTCGGACTGGACCCTCGGGCAAGTCGAGCCGCGGGCCGGCGTCGATCCGCATCGCGCGTAGCCCGAGCAAGTTGTCGCGATCGATCGGCAAACCGATACGCAGGGCCTCCGCCGACCGAACGGCGAGATCGGCGATCCAAAACGGCACGGGTACGAACGTGACGTTTACTCCGAGCTGCGCGCACAGGGCTTGATAGAACGCGCGGTACGATATCGCGTCGCGTTCGGCAATCGTGAAGGTCCCGCGTACGTCGCACGCAACGGCGGCGTACACGGCGGCGACGAGATCGTCGACGTGCACCGTCTGAAGCGGCTGGGTTCCACCGTCGACGAGCGGCACGAAGCGCTGGCCTCGCAGATACGCGCACGTCGCGCCGAACGTTCCGCCGTCGCCGATCACCAACCCGGGCCGCACGGCGAGAGCGCCGCACGCTTCAAACAGCCGTTCCAGCGCAAATTTCTGCTTTCCGTAGGACGAGAGCGCGGTCGCGTGCGCCGCCAGGCTCGAAAGGAAGACGATTCGCTCGACGCCTTCCTGCCGCGCTCGCTGCAGCAGAAGCCGGCCGGCAGCGACGTTGCGCTCGACGTCGCGCTTGACGAGCGCGCCGTGAACGAGCACGTCTACGCCGACGAACAGTTCGGCCGGGAGCGACGTTTGCGCGAGATCGTATTCGCGCCACTGCGCCGACGCGGGGAAGTTCGCCGGCCGGTGCAGTCCGCACCCGATCGTCCGCCAATCGCGTGCCATGAAGTGGCGAATCAGCGCCTGGCCGATGAATCCGCCCCCGCCGGTAACGAGAATTGTGGCGGGCGACGCCGACTGGGTCATCCGACGCACGTTTCGGCCAGGCGCTTGGCGACGCGATGCGCATTGGCCATCAGCGAGAACGTTACGCCCTTGGCTGGGAGGAACGTAAAACCCGAACCATCCGCGACGAACACTGCGCGCGTCCCGTGCAGCCGTCCGTCGCGACTCAACGTGAACGCGGTTTCCTGGTCGGCAAACGGCAGCGTTCCGCCGTAGTGGATGCTCGAACCCAGCGGCGGGTGGATGCGTTCGACCGGCCAAGCGCCGAGCGTTCGCAGTGCGCGAACGAACCC
>DATCGB010000276.1:0-6548 GCA_036509155.1 Candidatus Tumulicola sp.
TCCTTGTAGCGCTGCAGCGTCTCCTGCACGCCGCGCGCGACGCGGTAATGCTCGCCGCCGACGATCTGCGGATCGAGGATGCGCGAGGAGGACGCCAACGGATCGACGGCCGGATAGATACCGAGCTCCGAGATCTGGCGCGAGAGCGCGGTCGTCGCGTCGAGATGACCGAACGTCGTTGCCACGGCGGGATCGGTGTAGTCGTCGGCGGGAACGTAGACGGCTTGCACCGACGTAATCGAACCCTTGCGCGTCGAGGTGATGCGCTCTTCGAGAACGCCCATGTCGGTGCCCAGCGTCGGCTGATAACCGACCGCCGACGGCATGCGGCCCATCAGCGCCGAGACTTCGGAACCCGCCTGCAAGTAGCGGAAGATGTTGTCCATAAACAGCAGCACGTCGGCGCCGAGTTCGTCGCGGAAGTATTCGGCCATCGTAACGCCGGTCTGCGCGACCCGAAACCGGACGCCCGGCGGCTCGTCCATCTGTCCGAACACGAGCGTGGTCTGCGCGAGCACGCCCGACTCTTTCATCTCGACCCAGAGGTCGTTGCCTTCGCGCGTCCGCTCGCCGACGCCGGTGAAGACCGAGAAGCCTTTGTGCACGTAGGCGATGTTGCGAATCAGCTCTTGAATCAGCACGGTCTTACCGACCCCGGCGCCCCCGAACAGGCCGACCTTTCCGCCGCGAGTATAGGGCGCCATCAGGTCGACGACTTTGATGCCGGTCTCGAAGATTCGCGGCGTCGGGTCCTGATATTTAAACTCCGGCGCCGGCCGATGGATCGGCCACATCGCCGCCGCCTTTACCGGCTCGTCGCTATCGATCGTTTTGCCAAGCACGTTAAAAATGCGGCCCAGCGTGCCTTCGCCGACCGGCACGAGAATCGGGCCGCCCACGCTAGCGACCGGCGCTCCCCGTACCAGTCCGTCGGTGGAGCCCATCGCGAGGCAGCGCACCTGGTTGTTGCCGAGTTCGTCCTGTACTTCGAGCGTCAGCTCGCGCGGCTGCATCGCCGTGCCTCCGAGTTCGAACGCCTTGCCCGACTCGCCCGCCGCGCGTGCGCCGTTGCTCGAAGCGTGCGCGTCGTCGTTCACCCGAACGGTCAGCGCGTCGTTGATTTTCGGCAAGGTTTCGGGGCTGAACTCGACGTCGACGACGTTTCCCAGCACCTGTACGACTTTTCCGGTGGCTTCGGCCATTACACTACAGTCCTTTTGCGGTTCCGACGAGGTTACTCGACGCCGAGCGCTTCCGCGCCGGCGACGATTTCGAGCAGTTCTTTGGTGATCGCGGCTTGACGCGCGTTGTTCATTTGAATCGTCAGTTCGTCGATGAGCTTGGTCGCATTATCGGTCGCATTGCTCATCGCGACGAGTTGGGCGGCGAAGAACGCCGCGTCCGTTTCCAACATCGCGGAGTAGATCGTAAACTCGAGATATTTTGGGAGCAGCCGCGAGAGCACGAACTCGGGCGAAGGCGAGAACTCGACCGCGCCGCGCGACGCCGCAACCATGCTCGGGGCGGCGTCGCTTACGGCGCCCGCGGCCGGCAGCCCCAGCGCGTCCGGCTCGATCGGAATCAGCTTGCGCGTCTCGGGCTTCTGCGACATCATCGAAATCATCTTGGACGAAACCAACACCACGTCCGAGATCGCCCCCGAGACGAAATCGTCGGTGACCCGGCGCGCAACTTCGCGCGCCGTCTCGAGTTTCGACGCCGCGCCCAGCGGCCAGCTCGGACGATCGAGGATGCCCAACCGGCGAATGGCGTTGCGGGCCTTGACGCCGACCGTATAAAACACCACGTCTCCCCGTTCGCGCGCGTAGACTTCGGCGGCCCGCACGACGTTGGAGTTGAACGCGCCCGCCAGCCCCTTGTCGGCGGTCATCAGCACGATTCCGCCGGGCGCACCGGCCTTGCCCGGTTTCGTGAACGGGTGGTCGACGCGTGCGACCGCGCGCATGAGATCCTGCAGCATTTCGGCCAACGTATCGGCGTACGGCCGCGCCTGCTTTTGCGCGATCTCGGCGCGCCGAATCTTCGCCCCGGCGACCTGCTTCATCGCCTTGGTGATTTGCTGCGTGTTTTTCAGCGACCGAATCCGATCGCGCAGATCTCTTACGGAGGGCATGTTAAAACGACTTATTAAACTCCGTCAGCGCCGAATCCAACTGTTTTTTCACGTCGTCCGAGAGCTGATTGCTGTCGGCGATCGACTTTGGAATCTCGGGATGCTTGGCGTGCAGGAACGCGACGAATCCCCGTGCCCAGTTCGCCAGACGCGACGTCGCGATGTCGTTGACGAAACCGTTGGTTGCGGCGTAAATGATCGCCACCTGGTCTTCCATCGCCTGCGGCTGGTATTGCGGCTGCTTGAGCAGCTCGGTAATCTTCTCGCCGCGCATCAGCTGGTTCTGGGTCGATTTGTCCAGGTCGCTGGAGAGTTTGGCGAAGGCCGCGAGATCGCGGTACTGCGCCAGTTCCAGTTTCAGCTGACCGGCTACCGACTTCATCGCCTTGGTTTGCGCGGCGCCGCCGACGCGCGATACGGAGAGGCCGACGTCGACGGCCGGGCGGATGCCTTGGAAGAATAACTGCGGCGTAAGATAAATCTGTCCGTCGGTAATCGAGATCACGTTGGTGGGTATGTACGCCGAAAAGTCGCCCGCCTGCGTTTCGATCACCGGCAGCGCCGTCATCGAGCCGCCGCCCAGCTCGTCGGAGAGTTTGCACGCCCGCTCCAGCAGCCGCGAATGCAGGTAGAACACGTCGCCCGGATAGGCCTCGCGGCCCGGCGGCCGCCGCAGGAGCAGCGACATCTCGCGGTACGACTGCGCGTGCTTGGTCAGATCGTCGTAAATGATCAAGACGTCTTTTCCGCTATACATCAGCTCTTCGGCCATCGCGCAACCGGCGAACGGCGCGAGCCAGCGCAGGGCGGCCGCTTCGGCCGGGCTCACGCAGACGATCGTCGTATACGCCATCGCGCCTTTTTGTTCGAGTACTTGCGCGAGCGCCGAAACGGTCGAGTTCTTCTGCCCGATCGCCACGTAAACGCAGAACACGTCGCGGCCCTTTTGATTGATGATCGTGTCGATCGCGATCGCCGTCTTTCCGGTCGAACGGTCGCCGATAATCAGCTCGCGCTGACCCTTGCCGATCGGGATGAGCGCGTCGATGGCCCGAATGCCGGTCTGCAGCGGCTGTTTGACCGACTGGCGCTGCACGACGCCCGGGGCGACGTTTTCCACGGTGCGATAGCGATTGGTTTCGATCGGGCCCTTGCCGTCGATCGGTTGGCCGAGCGGATTGACGACGCGTCCCAAAAGCGCTTCGCCGACCGGAACCGACGCGATGCGTCCGGTCCGTCGGACTTTGTCGCCTTCCTTGATGTCCTTGTCGGGGCCCATGATGACCACGCCGACGTTGTCCTCTTCGAGGTTGAGCGCGATGCCCTGCAAACCATTGGCAAACTCGACCAGTTCGGACGAACGCACCCCGCGCAGTCCGTAAACGCGCGCGAGATTCGCACCGACCTCGATGACGGTTCCGACTTCGTCTTCTTGCAGGTCGGTTTTGAAACTCTGGATCTGTTGTTTGAGGATACCGGCGATTTCGTCAGCGTTAATCATGCGTTCTTGTCCTAATTATCTGCGAAGAGGGTGCGAGCGAGTGCGTCGAGTCGGCCTGCGACGGTCCCGTCGACGCGACGGTCGCCCATCAGAATGCGCACGCCGCCGATTAGGCCGGGATCGACGATTTGCGCGACGTCGAATTTCTTACGGTAGCGCCGCTCGAGGCGTTCGACCAGCGCATTCAGGTCGGCGCCCGAAAGCTCGCGCGCCGAGGTAACGGTCAACGGTTCTTCGCCGCGGCCCGCCCGCTGCAGCTTGCGGTACTCGGCCACGAGCGCGTCCAGCAGCGCTTCGCGGCGTTTGCGAACCAGAAGCAGCAGGGTATGCAGCGCGATCTCGCCGACCTTCCCGCCGAACGCCGCCAAAAGCGCGCCCTCTTTCTCGGTCCGGTCGACGACCGGCGCGACGAAGAACGCGTGGGCGAGGTCGGGTTCCAGAACGGCCGCGACGGTCGTCAAATCGTCGCCGACGCGATCCACGGCATCCGCCTCGCGCGCCAGCGAATAGACGGCGACGGCGTACCGGCGTGCGAGTTTTTCGCTAACCATCGCCGCGCTCCAGCGAGACGGCGAATCGTTCGACCAGGCGTGCGTTTTCGGAAGCGTCGACGCGGCGGGCCGCTTCGCCGCGCGCGCGGTCGAGCGCCTTGTCGAGAAGTTCGACCCGCAACCGCTCGCGCGCCGCGGCCAGCGCCCGCGCGAATTCCGCCTGGGCGTTGCGCAGCGCGCGTTCGCCGGCTTCGCGCGCTTCGGCGACGGTCGCGTCGTACTCGCCCGACGCCTGGGAGCCGGCCCGCGCCGCGATCAGTTCGGCGTCGTGCGCGGCGCCGCCGATTTCGTTTTGCAGCAAGTCGAGCGTCGCCTTCGCCTCGTCGCGATGACGCTCGGCTTCGGCGATTTGTTTGTTGTAGCGCTCTTGGGCCGCCATGATCGCCGGCTGCAGAAACTTGAACCACATCCACACCAGGACGCCGAGAAAGAGCACCGCCGAAACGACTTGGCTCCAGATCGCGACTTGAACGTACAGCGCGTCCTGCGTCATGGTGCCGCCGGACCGAGCGTTCGCTCGACCATCACGTCGGCGAGCTGTTTGACCAGGCGTTCTTCGTTCGCCCGCGCGCGCGTTAGCTCGGCGCCCGCGTTGCGGGTCGCCTCTTCCACCGTGGACTGCACCTGGGCGGCATACTGCGACGCAAGTTCGGCCGCCTTATTCGATGCGTCCGCCCGAGATTTGGCGACGTGTTGTTCGGCCTCGCGGCGCGCGTCGGCGCGGACGCGCTCGGCACGCTCGCGCAGGGCTTTCGCGTCCCCCTGATACTTGGCGTAGTCCGAGACGACGCCGTCGATGTACTCGCGCCGTTTACGAATGGCGTTCCCGACCGGGCGCAAGAACAGCACGTTCAGCAGCGCGAAAAAGATCGCGAAGTTGACGAGCTGGACCACGAACGTCCCGTCGAGCGAGAGAAACACCGGCCGCGTCTACCCGTTAGTGACCGGCGAGGCTCGCGTACAGCCCGCTGGGCGGCAAACCGACCACGACGAGCAGCAGGTAAAACGCTAATCCCAGGCCGATGATCGGAAACGCTTCCAGAACGCCGACGCCCAGGAACAGGAATACGAAGATGTTCGGCCGCGCTTCGGGCTGACGGGCGATCGCCTCGACGGCCTTGCTCGCGACGATGCCGTCGCCGATCGCGGAACCGAGCGCGACGCCGGCGACGATCAGGCCGAACGCCAGCAAGGTACAGGCGGCAACCAACGCTTGAGAAGTCAAGAACTTAACCTTTCCATCGTGACTCTAGTGCTCTTCGCCCATCGCGAGCGAGAGATAAACGATCGCGAGCAGCGTGAAGACGAATGCCTGCACCGTGCCGACGAAGAAGTTGAAAAATTGAATGAAGAAGGGCACGATCGCGACCGAAAACGAGAGGTTGACGGGGCCCATCGTCACGCGCGCCAAGATGATCGACGTAACGATAATGAACAACAGCTCGCCCACGAAAATATTGAAAAACAGCCGCGCGGCCAGCGTCGCCGGGCGCGCCAGCTCCTCGAGCAAGTTTATCGGCGCGAGCGCCGCGAACGGCTTGAACAGGTGCGCGACGTGCTTGAACCCGTTCTGCCGGAAGCCGACGATCCACGTCAGGAAAAAGACCAGAAGCGCTAGCGGGACGGTGGTATTCAGGTCGGCGGTCGGCGAGCCGCCGAACGGAAGCCCGAACGCCTTAAACGGCAGCATCCCGAACTGATTGAGTAAGAAAATGAAGACGAACAGGGCGATGAAGAACGGAACGAACGGCTCGCCCTTCGCGCCCAGCGTGCCGGTGGCTAGGTCGGCGATGTAGTTTACGACGCCCTCGACGACCACCTGACGGCGCGTCTGGTAGGCCGAACGGTAGCTGGCCCCGACCCAGGCAAAGAACACGAGCGAAAGCACCATCACGACCCACGTCGTCACGATTGTATCCGCATGCACCGCCCCGAGCACCGGCAGGTGCCAGAGCAAGTGTTCTCCGAGATTTTCTTGCAAGGCTACTCCACGAACCGCATCCCAAGTCTATTTTGCCGAAAAAGCGCGCCGCGCGCCGAATGCAAACATCCCTAGCGGAAGAAAAAAACCGGCGAAGTACCACGCCATGGACCACCACGGGCCGAGCACGGCGAACGCCACCGGGACTATACCGAAGAGACCGATTCTCACGAAACTACTTAAGACGAAGCCGCCAACGCTGCGGTTTTCGGCTAGCCGTTCCCCGCTGCGCATCGTCAACAGGGTGTTGAGGACCCCGCAAATCCCGCCCGCCGCGAGGGCCAGAGCCGGGTGGGGCAGCCAGTGAACGAAAACCAGGGCAACGATGACGACCACGAGCAGGGTTCGAATCGACACCGACCGCTTGAGCGCGCGGTACGT
>DATCGB010000277.1:0-4655 GCA_036509155.1 Candidatus Tumulicola sp.
GAACGTCTTGAAAGAACTTCGTCTGCGGACTGACAACGTCCGTAGACCAGTCGGGGCCGTTGCGAATGTGGTTGATTGCCTGGTAGGCGCTCCAGAGATTGCCGTCGCCGTTGAGGTCGGCGGTGTAAAAGCGCCAGGAAACCTTGGCGGTGTCCAACTCGTCTCCAAGCGTTTGATTGTCGAAGCAAACCTGAATGCTCGGACCGTATCCTCGCTGCTGGGTGACCGTGTAGATCTTGTCGCTCGGACCGCCGTCGCAGCCCCAAACGCTCGTCGGATAGTTGACCGCCGAGTTGGCCTGGGCGGCGATGATGTATTGGTGCGAGATGAAACTGCTTCCGTCGAAGTTCGACGCGAACATGCGATCCGCCAAGACGTATTGCTTGCCCATCGTAAAGTACGGCTTCGTCTCGGCGCGCGGTACGTAGGCGTAGGGCGGATACGACAGGCAGTTGTGGTAGCAGCCGTTGTTTTCCTTATCGAAGCCGTCCATTTTACAGTCGGTTCCCGGGAAGCTTCCCTGGCCGTCACAGGCGTCGAAGTAGGAATACGAGCTGTGGTCGATGTCCCAGTTGGTTTCGAGCCCGGTCGGCTGGAGCTGGATTTTCTGACCGTTGCTGGCGTAGCCGTACGACTGCGTGTCGGCACCGGGAAAGCCTTGAAAGAGATTGTCGAAACTGCGATTTTCTTGAACGATAATAATGACGTGCTGGATTTTGCCAAGGCCTTTGGAACGGGCGCCGGCGTCGGGCACCAAACGTTGGGTCGAGTTCGCAACCGGTAGGCCGGTGGGAGGGGCCGCGCCGCCTCCACCGCAGGCGCTCAGCGCGAACGCCGCCGCCGCAACGGCAGCCAACGTTCGCCCGGCATCCCCGATACTCTTGCGCATAGGTCGCTCCTTAGAAGAAGTGCGGAAGAGCCTCGTCCCCGCGACGATGGACGATTCGATCGCGCAAAACCTTTGCGGGAGTAGGCCCGACTATTGGGGCGCGTTACCCCCCGTTCTCCGGGCCTCCTGCTTGGTGTATCGTCGACGCGACGTACCAGGTTACTCGACGAAGAGCTCGTCGACGTAGCACCACCGCCAGTTCTCACCCGGTTGAAACGACCGGATCACCGGGTGATGCGTCGCGTGGAAGTGTTTGGTTGCATGTTTGTTGATCGACGAATCGCAGCAGCCGACGTGGCCGCAGGTCGTGCACAGACGCAAATGCACCCAAGCGTCGCCGGATTTCAGGCATTCCTCGCAGCCTTGCGGCGTTCGCGGGGCGGGATCGCCGGCACGTGCGATGTGCTCGCAGGTTCGAACGTCGTTCATGCGGGTGTAACCTCCGGAAGATCCCAAAGAACCAGCTCGCCGTAGCCACGCGTTGCAAGTCGAGCTACGTCGTAGAGTCGGACCGCGTCCCCGGCCTGCAGGCGCTCGCCGTTGGCTTCGACGATGCCGTCGGCGACGAAGAGAAACCCGTAACGCTTCGGAGCAAACTCGTGCACGATCGACGAATCTTCGAGCCGCGCGGCGGAGAAGGTCGCGCGCTGGGTGATCCGTATCGGCGCTTCCACGCCCGCTTCTCCGCTGACGATTCGCAGCCAGCGATTGCTGCGTTCGCCCGTCGCGAAGTCCATTTGCCCGTACGCCGGAGGCGTTGCGAGTTTCCCGGGAAGCACCCACATCTGGACGAAGTGGAGCGTTTGGTCGGAATCGGCGTTAAATTCACTATGCGTCACACCCGTTCCGGCACTCATAAACTGCACGCCGCCAGGTCCGACGACACCGTTATTCTCTAGGCTATCGCGGTGCGCCAGCCGGCCGCTCAAAACGTACGTCACGATTTCCATATCGCGATGCGGATGCGCCGGAAATCCTTGGCCACCCGCGACGTAGTCGTCATTAAAGACGCGCAGCGCGCCCCAGTTCTGATTGTCCGGATCGCGGTATTCGGCAAAGCTGAACGAATGAGACGTCTTCAGCCAGCCGTGGTCGAAATGCGCGCGTGCGCCCGATCGCGTAATCGCAAAAACCGGCTGGAGGGAAGCGGGCGCCTTCATACGCCCCCTTCGACCGGGCTAACGCGACGCTGGTTGCGCCCCGCAGGCGGCTGACGCAGCCGGCCAAGCAGCAGATGAAAGTACAGCATTCCGCGGGTCGGCCCGAGAGCCGCCAGGACCTCGTCGAGGTTCACGCTCGTACCGGCCAGCAGCGCGACGCTGCGAGCAACCCCCGAGTCGCGCTGCGGGAACGTGTCCAGACGCCCGAGGCCGCGCAGCGAGACGACCGCCGCGCTCCACGGACCGATTCCGCGAATCTGCGCCAGTTCGTCCGCGACCTGCGGCGTCGACAACGTCGCCAACGCGCTTTCCCGAATGGTCCCGTCGCTGAAGGCTGCGGCCGCCGAGCGCAGATGCGCGACCTTATTTTGCGAGAGGCCGGCCGCACGCAAAGCCGATTCGCCGGCCGCCAGCCATTGCAACGGATCGGGGAACGGAAAACATCGCACGTCGCCGACCGTCAGCGGCTCGGACAGCAGTTCCACCAGGCGACGCATGATCGCGGCCGCGGCGTGGATCGAAATTTGCTGGAAGACGACGGCGTGGGCGCAGGCCTCCCAGGCCGATGGATAGCGAGGCGGCTTGAGACCTTTGAGATCGGTCGCCAGTGCGTGAAGCCAGCCGATACCCGCGCTGCGCGCGTACCACTCGCGTAAGTCGACCTGCGTCCCGAGCATTCTTTCGACCCAAGGAAGCCAGCGCTCCGCATCGCGTCCGGTGGCTCGCACCTCGATCGATCGCGAATCGTTGACTCGAATCGCCACCATCGCGGTCCCGCGCTCGTCGCGCAGCGCGCGATAGAAGGTGCCGTCCGGAGCGACGACGTCGACGACGTTGGCCGCCAGGCGGCGCAACGCGTCGACCGTAAGGTCGAGTCGAAACGGGGAGAGAACGGGGAGCCGCATCCGGATACCGAAACGGGCCGTCAATGCTGGCGGCCTACCTGCAGTATTGGCGCATCAACCTGCTCACGATGCTCGAGTATCGTGCCAACTTCATCATGTGGTTCTTCTTTACGATCATGTATCACGGCGTGGCGCTGGCGGCGCTCTACGTGACCATGCGCCAGTTTCCGTCGATGAACGGCTGGAATTTCCGGCAAATGTTCTTTCTCTACGCGCTGTGGATGACCGGACACGAGCTGCACAACTCCCTCTTCTTCACCGTCGTCAGCGTACCCGACTACATTCGCGAAGGACGCTTCGACCGCTTTCTCGTGCGGCCCCTGGATACGCTCTTTCAGGTATTGACGGTACCCCAGCAAGTCGTTCCGGACGGGCTCGTGCTGGCGGTCGTCACGCTCGGCGTAGCGACCGCAACCGCCGGCGTGCGGATCGACTGGATTTTCGTCGTCTTCGTTCCGCTCGTAGCGATCGGCGGGGCCTGCATCGACCTCGGCATCTCGCTGGCGGTTGCGACGATCGCGTTCTGGTTCATCCGCGTCGATACGCTGCGGTGGGTCGTCATGTCGCTCGAGCAGGACTTCACGCGTTACCCGATCAGCATCTATTCGCGCGGCGTACGCATCGTTTTGGCGTTCGTTTTACCGTTTGCGTTCATGAACTATTTTCCGGCGACCTATTTTCTGCAAAAGACCGACCTCGGCTTGAACCTCAACCCGGCGGTCGGCCTGCTGACGCCGGCGGTCGGGCTCGCGTGGGCCGGCGTCGCGTATGCGTTCTGGCGCGTCGGACTGCGGCACTATCAAGGAACCGGCTCGTGAGGCGATCGCTCTTTCTCGGCGGCGCAACGGCGGCCGTGGCGCTATGGCCGAGCGGCGTATCGGCAGCGACGCTCCACGCCAAGGTCGCGACCGCGGCGCGACGGCTGCCCGGGAAAATCGGCGTGTTCGCCCGTACGCTTGCGCCCGGGGCGCCGTTGGTACAGTACCAGTCCGATGAAATTTTCCCGACGGCGTCGATCATCAAAGTGCTGGTGATGACGACGGCGTATGCGGCCGAAGAAGCCGCGCCGGGGGCGCTCGCGCGCACGATCGTTTTCGACCGCCGCAGCGAGTTGATCGGCGGTTCCGACTTCATGGCGCGTCAGGCCGATGGGGCGCGATTTACCGTCAAAGCGCTGATCGTTCCGATGATTCAAGTCAGCGACAATACCGCCGCCAACATGCTGATCGAGCATTTTGGCGTAAAGGCGATCAACGCCGTCGGAGCGCAAGACGGAATGACGAACACCCGACTCGCACGGACGTTTCTCGACACGAGTGCCGTCCTGCACCATCACGACAACGTTTCGACGCCGGCCGACATGGGACGCCTGATGTACGTCATCGAGCGCGGCGCGCACGAAGGCATCCCGACGATCGTTTCGCCCCGATACTGCCGGGCGATGGTGAACGTTATGCTCGGACAAACGGATCGCGAAAAGATTCCCGCCGGGCTGCCGCCGGGAACGCCGATCGCGAACAAAACCGGCGAGGTCACCGGCACGCGCAACGACGTCGCGATAATCGGGCCGTACGGGAACGCTCCGTTGATTCTCGCGATTATGACGAAAGGCCTGACCGACTATCGCGCCGCGAACGCCGCGATCCACGCGATCGCGCGGGCGGCGTACGCCTCCGCCTAGGAGGGCGCGGCGATCGGCTC
>DATCGB010000278.1:0-2340 GCA_036509155.1 Candidatus Tumulicola sp.
CCGCGCAGCCGACCAGTGATAGGCAAGTTCCGCCGTCCGATCGTTGCCGTCGGGAAGGGCTTGAAGTTCCTGCGCGATTCGAACGTGGAGCGGCGCGGCCAATCCGACGATGAGCTGGTCGGCCAACGCTTGACGAATCATCGCGTGCCGAAACGTGAAATCGAGTGGGGCGATCGGCGAGCCGAGCACGAGACCCGCTTCGACCGCGCGTTGGAGAACGTCGAGGACGTCGTCCAAGGGAATTCCGACGATCTTTGCCAGAAAGGCGGCGTCGAAATTTCGGCCGATAATTGCCGCCCGGACGAGTACCGCGCGCTCTTCCTCTAACAGCGGCGTCAGGCGCTCGCTCAGCATCGCCTGCAGCGAGAGCGGCGCGTGGGTGGCGAGGTTGAGGCCTCCGCTTTCGCGCACGACGTGGGCGAGCTCTTCGGCAAAAAGCGGATTACCCTCGGAAAGCGATTCGATCTGCGCGACGGCTTCGGCCGGGATCGGGCCGCCGGCGCGGCCGCCGAGCCGTTGTGCGACTAGGTAGCGAATCTCGTTGCGATGGAGTCCGCGCAGTCGCACGGCGGTGACGCGATTGCGGGCGGCGTGGTGGCGGAAGGCTGCCAGTGCGGGATTGTTCGCCGCGCCCTCGGTCCGCAGCGATACCAAAAACAGCACGCGCGCCCCGTCGAGATTCTGCATCAAATAGTCGAGCAGTTCGAGGGTCGCTGAGTCGGCCCACTGCAGGTCTTCGACGATCGCCACGATCGGCTTGCGTTGACCGGCTCGCTCGAGCACGAGAGCGGTGCCTTGAAAAAACGCGGCCTTTTCTTCGGAATTCCCGCGACGTTCCCGCGGTTCGAACGCGCGCCGCGCGCCACGCGTGTCGACGCGCGACAGGATCGTCGAAAACGGCAGATACGGACTGCGCACCTGTTCGCTGCATTGACCCGACGCGATCGTCGCCTCGGAAGCGATCGAGGCGGCAAATTCCTCGATCAGGCGCGATTTCCCGATGCCGGCCTCACCCTCTATCGGGACGAAGCGCGAGCGTTCGTCCCGAGCGCGCGCAAACGCCTCGTGCAGAAACGCGAGTTCTTCGCGGCGGCCGACGAAGCCATCGTTGCCGGGTACTTCGGAGATCATGCGGGCGCTTTGACGACCGCGAAGACGGCAAGTCCGATCGCGACCGCGTCCTCCAACAGTGCGGCCGGCACCCGGCCGATCGCAACGATCGCGGCGCGCCGGAACGCGAGTCCGCCGAAGGCGCCGGCCGCCGCACCGGCGATTCCGGCGATCGCTCCCGCCGCCGCGGCGCCGGCCGGAGCGGCAATCGCCCAGCCGACGAACGCCCCGCTTGCAAAGCGAGCAACCAATCCGAGGGCGCCGGTGCGGGGAGGCGCCTTCGGATGAAGGTCGCCGGCGTATTCGAGGACGGCCATCAGCGTCAGCACGATCGCCCAAATACCGTCGTGCCGCACTAGCCACAGGACTGCTGGAGCCGTAAACGTTCGCAGTCCGGCCGCGATACCCAGCAGAAAGATCGCGAGAAGTAGCGCCAACATGGGTTCGTCCCTCCGGAAGCCCCTAGGAGGTTGCGAAAAGACTCCCGGCGCCGTCTCGACCCCGCCAGTTCCGCCGAAAGCTTCGTCGTTCTTCGGTCACCGCGAGTTTTTCCGCAACCTTCTATTGATGCTTGACGAAAATTTAACCGGCCCCTGCACGTAGCCGAACCGAATGCTTAGCCGAAATCCTGTCGGTCGCGACCTTCGCGTGACCGGTGCGTTGAGATGGATTTACTCGTCGGCGGTAGAAAACGCCCAAATCGCCTGAGGCCGAACGGCTTTGTGTTTTTGGGAGGAGTAGCGATACTCGATGGAATGTTTTGACGTGCGGCATTGGTTTGCCGTCGACGTACTATGAAATTCTCGGTCGTCGCGGCGCTCGTAGCGGCCGCATTTCAACTAACGGCGTGTTCCGGCGGGTCGCAATCGTTTTCTTCGGGCGCGCAACCGCCGGCCCCGCTCGTCGCCGGACGGGATTTCACCGCATTAAAGGCGAGCGGAGCTGGGAAGATCCAACACGTCGTTATTATCGTCCAAGAGAATCGCAGTTTCGACAATCTGTTCCAAGGTTATCCCGGTGCCGACACCGTTTCCAAAGGCAAAAACTCGAAGGGCGAGACCATCACGCTGCAAGCGGTGAGTCTCTCAAAGCAGTACATCATCGACCACTCCGCCACCGCCATGTTCGCGGCTTGTCGGGGACGCGGCCCGTTGCCGGGTACCAAATGCCGAATGGACGGATTCGACCAGGAAGGCTCGTACGGCGGCCCGACTAACGGGGAATACGCTT
>DATCGB010000279.1:0-8703 GCA_036509155.1 Candidatus Tumulicola sp.
CGTCCGATCACGATGGTGTTCGTCCCGGCATCGATCCGCGTCACGTAGCGCGGTCCGTCGGTGCCGGCTGGAAGGGCCGCGCGCTGACCGATCGTGTAGTTGGCGACGCCCCGGTGCTCGCCGGCCGTGTCGCCGTCGGCCGTGAGGATCGCGCCGGGCCGGTTGATCCCGGGACGCGCGCGCTCGAGCACGTCGCGATAGTCGCCGCCTTCGACGAAACAGATGTCTTGCGAGTCGGTTTTATCGTGTACCGGCAGGCCGAGCCGCCGGGCGTGGGCGCGGGTGGCCGGCTTGTCCAACTCGCCCAGCGGCAGCAGCAAACGTTCGAGCTGGGCGCTCGTTAACTGTGCCAGCGCGTAGGCTTGATCTTTGGCGTGGCGATTGCGAAACAGGTGCGGCCCGTCGGAGCGATGTTCGACGCGGGCGTAGTGCCCGGTCGCGACGAAGCGCGCGTCGAGCCGGTCGGCGTAGTTTGCCAGCGTCCCGAGTTTTACGAAGTTGTTGCACGAAACGCATGGGTTCGGCGTTCGTCCGGCGGCGTAGTCGTCGACGAAGCGCTCGATGACCGTGCGGCGGAACGCTTCTTCGAAATCGAGCACGTAGTGTGGGATTCCCAGCGTCGCGGCGCTGCGGCGCGCGTCGTCGAAATCGTCGATGCCGCAACAACTCTTGGCTTGGGCCGGTTTCGACGGCTCGTACATCTTCATCGTAACGCCGACGACGTCGTAACCGGCCTCCGCCAAGAGTCCGGCTGCGACGGCCGAGTCGACGCCGCCGCTCATCGCGGCAATAACGCGTTCCTTCACCATATGACGTGGACAGGATAACACTAGGTCGGGGCTAACAGAAGCCCCAAATGCCAGCGCTGGGTGAGCGGTTTCGCGCCGCACGCGAGGCTCGCGGCCTCTCCTTGTCCGACGTCTCCGAGCAAATTCGGATTCGTTCCGTCTACCTGGCCGCCATCGAAGAGGAACGCTGGAGCGCGATCGGCGCGCCCGTTTACATCCGTGGCTTCCTGCGGACGTACGCCCGATTTTTGGGGCTCGCTCCCGAAGACGTCGTGACCGAGTTCAACGCGGAGACCGAGCAGTCGCTGCCGGACGAGCGGCCGAGCGCGGAGTCCCCGGCGCCCCCCGAACGGCCGTCGAATCGGGGATCGCTGCTGGTTTGGACGGCCGCCTTGGTGGCCGTCCTGCTGGTGGCCTTCGTGGTGTATAACGAGCTGACGATGCATCGGGGCGGATCCTCGGCCGTCGTGTCGGCCAGCACGCTTCCGAGTCCGCTTCCTTCTAGTGAGGCCGGAGGTGCCTCCCTACCCAGCATGAAGCCGTCGAGCGTGCCGGCGGCCGCCGCCAGGTCGCTGGCGGTCGTGTTCTCGGCCCCGTCGTGGCTCAGGGTGACCGTTGACGGTAGTGTTAGCATGGAGGGTACGTTTCCGGCCGGGACTACCAAGGCGTTTAACGGCCGGAAAGCCCTGGTGCGAATCGGCAACGCCGGCGGCGTCGAGATTTACGTCGATGGAAAAGACGTCGGGAAGCTCGGCAAGTCGGGCGACGTGGTCGAGCGCGCCTTCACGCTCTAGGAGTTCGGGAGAATGGCCTTCGTTGTCTGACTCATCCTTCGACATCGTGTCGCGGATCGACATGCAGGAACTCGATAACGCGCTCAACGCGGCGCGCAAGGAGATCGAGAACCGTTTTGATTTCAAGCATAGCAAGACGAGCATCGAATCCGACGACAAAAAGATCACGCTCGTCTCCGACGACGAACTCAAGATGCGCAACGTCGTCGACGTCGTGCAAAGCCGCGCCATTCGCCGCGGCGTCGACGTCAAGGCGTTGGAATTCGGGACGCTCGAGCCGGCCGCCGGCAGCACCGTTCGTCAGGTCATCACGCTGCGCGCCGGGATCCCGAAGGACAAGAGCAAGGCCCTCATGGAGAAGATCAAGTCGCTCAAACTCAAAGTAAGCGCCCAATACCAAGACGAGCAGATCCGCGTGTCCGGAAAGAACAAGGACGACTTGCAGAAGGTCATGGCCGCGCTGCGCGATTTCGAATTCGACCTGCCGTTGCAGTTCGTGAACTACCGGTAGCATCGTCGCAATGAAATCGGTCGCATTCGTGAGTTTGGGCTGCGCCAAAAATTTGGTCGATACGGAAGTAATGATTGCCAAGCTCGGCGCTGCAGGCTGGCAGTTGGAAACGGACTCAGGTTCGGCCGACACGGTCGTAATCAACACGTGCGCCTTCATCGATCCGGCCAAGGCCGAGTCGACGGAGACGATCCTCGAACACGCCGCGCGGAAGCGCGCCGGCCAGCAGTTGGTCGTCGCCGGATGCCTGGCCCAACGTTACGGCGAGCAGCTGCAGGCGCTCGTTCCCGAAATCGACGGCGTGATCGGGACGGGCGCGTACGCGAGCATTGTGGATCTGCTCGACGACGTGCGCGCGGGCCATCGCCCCGTGCGGCTCGGCTTCGAACCCGAACCGGAGCACGACTTTTTGCCGCGGCTCGTCACCACCCCGCGCGCGACCGCCTACCTAAAGATCGCCGAAGGCTGCGACCATCCGTGCACGTTCTGCATCATTCCCAAGCTGCGGGGCGCGTTCCGCAGCCGCAGCGAGGAGTCGATCCTCATGGAAGCGCGCGCTTTGGCGGCGGGCGGGACCAAAGAGTTGATTCTGATCGCGCAGGATACGTCCATGTGGGGACGCGATCGCGGGTTTCGACGGGGTGGGCTGGCGCGGATTCTGGCGCGGCTTCACGAGATCGATGGCATCGAATGGATTCGCCTGCTGTACTTGTATCCGGCGACGGTCGACCGCGAACTGATCGACGCGATCGCCGACCTCCCGAAAGTGTGCAAGTACATGGACATGCCGCTGCAGCACGCGCACCCGGACGTCCTGCGCGGGATGCGGCGCCCCGGCAACGGCGAGCGCTATCTCGAAATTCTTGACGATTTTCGTTCCCGCGTTCCCGGCATTACGATGCGCTCGACGTTCATCGTCGGTTTTCCGGGCGAGGCCGCCGAGCACGTCGACTATTTGGACGAGTGGATCGGCCGCGCCCAACTCGATCGCGTCGGATTTTTTGAATACAGCGCCGAAGAAGGCACGCCCGGCGCCGAACTTTCGTCTCAAGTGAGCGCGCGCGAACGGCGCAAGCGACTGATCCGCCTGCGCGAAGCCGGGCGCGTCGCGTCCGAACGCGCGCGCGCCAAACGTGTGGGGACGAGCGTGCGCGTGCTGGCCGAAGAACGCCGCGCGTTACGCAAAACCGACGGAGTCCGGGAACGCCTGGGCGCGGCGCACGCGTGGTTTGGCCGCTCGCAAGGCGAGGCGCCGGGCGTGGACGGCGGCGTGTATTTCACGGATGAAACCGATGGCACGCGGGCCGGCGACTTCGTGCAGGTCACGCTGGGCGGTCACGGACCGTTTGACTTTTTCGGCCGCATCGCCGCACGGGAGCCCGCCGCCATTGGGTAAGCACATCACCCCACCGGAACTCGAACCTGCTAAAGCGCGGGGCGGCGCGTGGCGAATCGTCGTCATTATCGTCGGCTTGGTCGCCCTCGGCATCGGTTCCGCGCTGGCGGCCTACGCGTTCTTCGAACACAAGAACCCGGTCGTTGCGATCACGCAAATGTTCGTGCCCAGCCCGCAGGAAGTTTTCGGAAAGCCGAACCTGCTGGTGCTCGTCGAAGGACTCGACTACGACTACACGTCGAAGGATGAAGAGTTTTCGACCAACTCGCGCAGCGACGTGATTTGGGCGGTCAACCTCGACTTTGCCAGCAAGCGCATCTATCAACTTTCGATTCCGCGCGACATGATCGCGACGATGCCCGACGGCCGGCGTGCCAAGATCAACCAGGCCCAGTCCGACGGCGGCGTCACCGAAGCGAAAAGCGTGATCGCGCAGTTCCTTGGAATTCCACAGTTCGACCGATACGTGATCCTGCGCATCGACGCGACCAGGGAATTCGTCGATGCGATCGGCGGGGTCGACATCGTCGTAAAGTCGTCGGATTGCCTGCGCCATAAAACCAACTGCACCGGCGAAACGCTCAACTACGACGACAACTGGGGGCACTTGCACATCCACCTGAAAGAGGGGATGCAGCACCTCGACGGCAGTCAGGCGGTTGCGTACATGCGCTTCCGGCACGATTGGTGCAGCGACCCCTGCCGGATCATGCGCCAACAGCAAGTGCTGCACGCCATGGCGGCCAAGCTGCGGGGCGATCGGATCAACACGTTGATGCACGTCGGCGATTTACTAAAAGTTTTCCGCAAATACGTTCAAACCGACTTCACCGACGCCGAACTGCTGTCGCTGGCATCGCACTTTCAGGGCGTTTCGGATTCGGCTATCGTCGCGAACCAAGTGCCGTACACGGACGATATCGATCTACCGCCGTACGGCGACTCGCTCGTTCCGGACGTCGAGGCCCGAACGCGTTTGGTCGACGCGATGCTGGTGGCGCCGCTTGCGCCCGCGCCCTCGCCGGATGCGATTGCGCTGGCGGCCATCGCGCCCGCAACCCTGCGCGTCGACGTCGAAAACGGCAGCGGCGTTTCTGGTGCCGGCCGCCGCGTAGCCGCCGAACTCAAGCGGGCCGGATTCACGATCGGCGACGTCGGGAACGCGCCGCGATCGGACTACGCCACGACGGAAATCCACGAACATTCGACCGTTCCGTTTGCCGGAGCGCGGGTCCGCATCGCGCTCCCGCAGGCCGAGCAGAAAGCGGCCGTCGTTGCGGATCCATCCCCGACCGCCTCGTCGGATCCTACGGCCAGCCCGACGACCAGCGACGTGACCGTCATCGTGGGTACCGATCTTGCCAACGCGCCCGCGCGCGTGGTTCAAACCCAACCCGTTCAATAGGAAGTGACACCCAGAGTGAAGATCATCGTTGCCGCGATCGTCCTGGTCGGGCTCATTTTAGGCGGCGTTCGCGGCTTCGTTCATCAGAGCAACGTGATTCCAGCCGTCTTGACTCCCACGATGAACGCACGTCTCGAGGTCTCGAGCGGAATTGCGGCGCGCGTTTACCGGGTCGCGCAAGACCTGCCATTGGAAGATCGCTCCGACCGCCCCAAACTCATCGCGCTGACGTTCGACGACGGACCCTATCCGATCTTTACGCCGATGCTGCTCGACGTACTGCGCGACGCGCACGTTCCGGCGACGTTTTTCTTAATCGGCCGGGACGCCGAACAGTGGCCCGAGATCACGCACCGAATCGAAGCCGAGGGCAACGAAATCGCCGATCATACCTACTCGCACCCGGACTTGGACCAAGAAACGGATGCGGCCGTGCGGTCGGAGATTCTCGAAGGCCGCGATGCGCTCTGGAAGCTCTCGCGCGATCCGGCCGTGCGCACGCTGATGCGACCGCCGCACGGCCGGTACACGGTGCGGACGCTCGAGATCGCCCAGGGCCTGGGCTATTCGGTCGTGTTGTGGACCGACGACAGCGGCGACTGGCGTACCATAACGCCCGAACAAATCGAGCGGCACCTGCTCGCCCACGCCAGCGCGCCCGAGATCGTGCTTCTGCACAGCGGCAAGCTCGCGACCATCCAGGCCATGCCGGCCGTGATCGAACGCTTCGAGCGGGCCGGGTATCGGTTCGTAACGGTCGGCCAACTGTTGGCCCGCGTCGGCGTAAACCAAGTCAACCATCCGCTCCGTCGCTCGGTCTGACGTAGGCTTCGAGCGATGCCGCGCGAAATTATCGATACGCAGTCGAGCCGTCCAGCCTACCTGCGCCGGCGCATCACGACGTTTATCGTGGTCGTCATCATCGTGTTGGCCCTGGGCGCCGGCGGCTGGGCTTACTGGGGCCACCATGCGGCTTCCCTAGTTCATTAGGAGTTGGTGTAAGGTCGCCCAGGCCTCCAGGAAAGTCCGTTCGCTAGGGGAACCTGGGTCCGGTTCCGGTGAGGTTCACAAATCCCGAGGAGAGAGAATTGTTTCCTAGGCTTACCATAGGGTTCATCGTGCTGAGCGGGGCGATCGCCGTTGCCGCTTGCAGTTCGTACGGTGCGGGCACGACGGTCAACGTCGGGCCGAATTTCCCGTCCATGACCCTTTACGCCGCCAACAGCAACCAGAACGCCATCAGCATTTACGACAAGGGGCAGAAGACCGGCACCGGGCCCTCCTTTGAGATCGGCGGTGCGAGCACGACGCTCAACGGACCGCAGTACCTGGCGTTCGACTCCTCGCAGAACCTCTGGGTCACGAACTACAACCCCGCGACCAACGGCGCGCTGTTGGTCGAGATCTCGGCTCTCGCCACCGGGAACGTGATTCCGCTGCAGTCGGCGGCGTTTGCCGGACACTTGCGCGGAATCGCCATTTCCGCCAAGAGCCCCAAGGGCGCCAAGCTGATGGTCGTCTCCGACGTCATCCCGACGCAGAAATACCCCAGCCAGATTTTGCTCTTTACCGAAGGCAATACGGTACCGTATCAATCGATCGCCGGACCCAAGCCGGGACTTAACGTGCCGGGCGGCGTCGCGTTGGACTCCAGCAATCGAATTTACGTCACCAACGTTCAGGGCGCGTCGGTTCAACAGTTCGTCCTGCCCAAGCCGACCCCGACGCCCAGCGGAACTCCGAGCCCGACGCCGTCACCCTCGCCGACGCCCAGCGGGTCACCCAGCCCGTCGCCCACGCCTTCCCCCACCCCGACGCCCATCAACATCACGGCGCGAATCACGATTTCCGGGCCGAACACCGGCGTCGTGACGCCCACCGGCGTCGCCGTCGACGATACCGGGAACATCTACATTTCCGATGAGGGTAAGCTGGGCGTGAAGTACTCGGCTTCGATCCTGATCTTCCCGCCGCAACAACAGAAGGGGCACGTGACGTCGCCACCTTTGCGCAAGATTTCGGGTTCGAAGACGTTGTTGACGACGCCCACCGACGTCAAGGTCGACACCAAGGCCGGCCTTATCTATGTTGCGGATTCGTCGTCGGTCTTAGTCTTTGATATTAAAGCCGGCGGAAGAGGCAACACCAACGTCGCACCCGTCGCCACTTACAAGTCGCCCGGCGCGATCACCGGGCTCGGTCTCGTGCCGTAAGTTTCGAGGCAGCCGGCGGCCCGTCTGCGGCACCCTGCTAGGGCCGGAATTCGATATGGAGAACCTGTAGCACCCCTATGTCAATCCTGAAGGCGCTTTTCGACGGAAACGAACGAGAAGTCGCTCGCGTGCGCCGCACGGCGGTCGCGGTCAACGCACTCGAGCCGAGCACGGGCGCTCTCTCGGACGAGGCGCTGCGCGCCAAAACCCAAGAGTTTCGAGATCGGCTAGCGGCCGGCGAAGCTCTGGACGCGATGTTGCCCGAAGTGTTTGCCGTCGTTCGCGAGGCCGGTAAGCGCACGCTCAACATGCGCCATTTCGACGTGCAGATCATGGGCGGACAGGTGCTGTACGAAGGACGCATCGCCGAGATGAAGACCGGCGAGGGGAAAACGCTGGTCGCGACGCTGCCCGTCTACGCGCGCGCGCTCGAAGGCCGCGGCGTCACGGTCGTGACCGTCAACGATTATCTCGCCCGGCGCGACGCCGAGTGGATGGCTCCGCTTTACGAGTTCCTCGGCCTGACCGTGGGGATCATCCAGCACGGGCTCGACTCGGCCGAACGCCGCGCCGCGTATAACTGCGACGTGACCTACGTTACGAACAACGAAGTCGGCTTCGACTACCTGCGCGACAACATGGCCTGGCAAGTCGAGGACCTCGTGCAGCGCGAACTGTACTTCGCGCTCGTCGACGAGGTCGATTCCATTCTCGTCGACGAAGCCCGGACGCCGCTGATCATCAGCGGCCCGTCTCAGGAGTCGGGCGAGCTGTACGATAAGTTCGCGCAAATCATCCCACGCCTGAAGAAGGACGAAGATTTTACGGTCGACGAAAAAGCGCACGCCGTTCCGATTATGGAAGCCGGCGTCGCCAAAGTCGAAAAGATGCTCGGCGTTCAGAATCTCTACGAACAGCGTAACATCGAGCTGGCCCACCAGCTCAACGCGGCGTTGAAAGCGTGGAATCTCTTTCATCGCGATCAGCAGTACATCGTCAAGGACGGCGAGGTCATCATCGTCGACGAGTTCACCGGACGATTGATGTACGGTCGCCGGTACAGCGACGGAATCCACCAGGCCATCGAGGCGAAAGAAGGCATCAACGTTCGGGGCGAGGACCAGACGCTCGCCACGATCACGTTCCAAAACCTTTTCCGTCTCTACGACCATCTGGCCGGCATGACCGGAACGGCCAAAACCGAGGAACGCGAATTTCGCGACATCTATGGGTTGGACGTCGTGGTCGTCCCGACCAATCAGCCGATGATTCGCAAAGATCACACGGACATCGTCTTCAAATCCGAAAAAGCGAAATTCGAAACGGTCGTCGACGAGATCATCGAGGAGCACAAGAAGGGCCGGCCCGTGCTGGTCGGCACGCGCTCGATCGAGAAGAGCGAACTGCTGGCCGCCATGCTGCGGCGCAAGGGCGTGGAGTGCAACGTGCTCAACGCCAAATACCACGAGCAGGAAGCCGAAATCATCAAAGATGCGGGTCAAGCGGCCCAAGTGACGATCGCCACCAACATGGCGGGCCGCGGCACCGACATCAAACTCGGCGAAAACGTGGCCAAGAACGGCGGCTTGCACATCA
>DATCGB010000280.1:0-2938 GCA_036509155.1 Candidatus Tumulicola sp.
CGCGGTACGCAAAGTCGCCGCCGGCGACGGTGAGAATCGTGCCCGGATGGTCGTAATGCTCGGCCTCGCGAGTGCCCTTCATGCCGTAGCCGATGTAGCTATTGCTTACGACGTCGGCGCCGAGTTTGACCGCCTCGTCGACGGCGCGGCCGAGACTTTCCAACGACGAGTTATTCGATTCGACGACGAGGACGTGACAGTTGGGGCAGACGGCCGACACCATGTCGACGTCGAGCGATTCCTCGATGGCCCACCCGGGATCGGGGCGAGGATAGTGCGACTGCCGCCCTTGCTGGTCGACCTTTTTAAAACAGCCGTTCGACGTCGTGCACGCCGCCAGCCCGTAGTTCGAACGATACATCGCCAAGTCGCTTTCGAGGTTCGGATCGTCGTAGGCGTCGACGATGGCAATCGTCTGGCCGGTCCCCTGGGAGGCCGACGGCAAGGCGTACGCGCTTTGAAGGTCGCTCGGCCCGACGCCGACATGAGAGGGGTCGTGCCCCACATCGGTGCGCACGAGCGCCAGGCAATGCGCGAACGATGGGTCCGGATTTGCGGCACACGCGCGGACGACGTTGGCGGGCAGCGAAAACGTGCTCGCGCCGCCGGAGTTCGGCTCCGGTGCGGCCGCCGAAAGGCCGGGCAGCTGCAGGGGCGGGTTCGGACGAGCGCCGCAGGCCGCTAACGCGACCAAAAAAACCGTGAAAACCGTCGTCCGCAGCATCGATCGCACCGCCAGTTCCCTCCAGACCGAGTCGTACACCTCGTGAGGCGCAATCCCCTTGGCAGGCGCATGCCGCGCCGGGAGAATCGGCATCGAATGCCAAACCACGTAGCGGCATGACCATCCGACGACCGATCGTACCGTGGCTCGTCGTGCTCGCGCTCATCGTTATCGTCTTTCTTGCGGTCGGAATACTCCTCCGGAATTCGGTTGCCGCAACCTTCGATACGGGGCAGCGGGCCCGCACCGCGAGAACGCTGCTCTTCGATGCGATCAAAGGTCAGATCGACGAAGAGACCGGCTTGCGCGGGTACCTCGCCACCGGCGATCGGGGCTTCCTCCAGCCGTATCACGAAGCCCGCGGGTACCTTCCCGGAACGCTCGTGGAACTCGAGGCGACGCTCAAAAGGCTCGGGCTGACCCCAGCCGCCGATTCGGTTGCGGATGCCGCGCGCGACAACGAGTCGTGGCTGCGCTCGATCGCGCAGCCCCTGCTGCTTCCCGGTGCGAAGGATACGCTTGCGATGCAGCGGTTGGGAAAAACGCTGGTCGATCGCTATCGTCGAGACACATCAAACGTCGAACGTCAGTTGAATCGGCAGAATGCCGAACTGAATCGAGACTTTCAAGTCCAACTGCTTCGCTTCGGATTGATGCTCGCATTCGCAGCGCTGTTGCTGTTCGTCGGCGGCCTGGCATTTGCGCGACTGCAGGCGCGCTCGTGGGATTCGCTGGACCGAGAACGCGAACGCCGCGAGGAAGCGCGACTGCGCGAGCGCGGGTTGAGGAGCGCCTACGAAGCGGAGAAGCGCATCGCCGATGCCCTTCAAGAGGCGTTCTCGCAGCGGATTCTCCCGACGACGACGTCGATGAGTTTTAGCGCGACCTACGTTCCCGCGACCGAGGAGGCGAAGGTCGGCGGAGACTGGTACGATGCCTTTGAGATCGAGTCCAATCGCATCTTATTTACGATCGGCGATATTGCCGGACACGGCCTGGATGCGGCGGTCGCGATGAGCCGCGTTCGCAACGAGATGCTTTCCGCGGCGCTGCTCGACCCGAACGCGGAGTCGATTCTGGCCCACGTGAACCGCCGCATTTTGGAACGGTCGGGACCGATGGTTACGGCCATCGTCGGCAGCGCCGACCCCCGGACGTTTGAGTTCGTCTATTCGACCGCCGGGCATCCGCCGCCGCTCCTCGTCGAACCGGGGCGGCCTCCGCGGCGGCTGGATTTTGGGGGCGTGCCGCTCGGCGTAACCGACAAAGCCGTCTATCGCACGCATCGGGTGCAAACGGTCCCGGGTGCAATGCTCGTGCTGTATACCGACGGCGCCATCGAGCACTCGCGCGACATCATCGCCGGCGAGCAGGCGCTGTTGGAGGCGGTGGCCGCAATCCCCGCGGGAGCGGATGCGGCGACGACCATTTATCAATCGATTTTCCACGACAAGTCGGTTGGCGACGACGTCGCGATTTTGACCGTTGGGTTCGCGCAAAGCCATCCGCTCGGCTTGACGATATCGGGACGCGGCGCGGAATCGGAGTTCGCTGGAAAGTTCGACCCGCAATCCGGTCTAGCGACCCCCGCACTGCGGCGGCTGGCCTCGTGAACGAACGGCCGAACGTTGAAGTGATTCGATTAACCGGCGAGCTGGACGTCGCGCGCAAGGACGCCCTGCGGGGCGCGCTGCAAATCCCGCCCTCGGCCGGTGCCGTGCTGCTCGATTTGGCCGACGTCACGTATGCCGATTCGACCGCATTAACCGAACTGATGCGATTTCGTTTGGAAGCCGAACGTAAGAACGTTCGCATCGCGATCGTGACGACCAGTCCGCAGTTCGACAGGGTGATTCGTTACGCCGGACTCGACGAGCTGTTTTCGATTTTCGGCGATCGCGGCGCGGCGATCGAATACTTGGAGCGAGCTTCGTAATGTCCGGCCGGCGGCTGTGTCTCGAGCGCCCGGCGCTTCCCGAGTCGGTGGCGCCGATGCGGCACGCCCTGGCGGCGTTCCTGACGCTCCTCGACGTATCGCGAGAGGTGCAGATCGATATCGTTACGGCGATCGGCGAAGCCCTGGCAAACGCGGTCGAGCATGCCTATCGCAGCGGTCCGGTCGGCAACGTCATTCTCATGGCTTGCATGGAGAGCGACGGCACGTTCGCCGTCGACGTCGTCGATGGCGGCACATTTCTTGCGCCGAGGAAACGC
>DATCGB010000281.1:0-3777 GCA_036509155.1 Candidatus Tumulicola sp.
CCGCTATCGCGGCACGGGGTGCCGCATTTTACTGCACTCGGCAGGGAGGCCGGGTGGCGATGGCCCCGCGACGCAGCCGCAATGCCGGGAGGGCGCGCGGCTGGGGGCCAGAGAGGGGTTCTTTCACTATGTCCGTCGTCACCATGCGTGAGCTCTTAGAAGCGGGCGTCCACTTCGGTCATCAAACGCGCCGGTGGAACCCGAAGATGAAGCCGTTCATCTTCCAGGAACGCAACGGTATCTATATCATCGACTTGGCCCTCACGGTGCAGAAGCTCCGCGAGACGGTCGAGGTCGTCAAGCAAATGTCGCGCGAAGGCCGCGTCATTCTCTTCGTCGGCACGAAGAAACAGGCGCAAGACGCCGTCCGCGACGAGGCCGAACGTGCGGGCACGTACTTCGTGAACCAGCGCTGGCTGGGCGGCACGCTGACGAACTTTGCCACGATTCAAAAACGCATCGCGCGGCTTCGCGAACTCGAGAACATGAAAGCTCAGGGCGACTTCGACCGTCTTCCGAAAAAGGAAGTTGCGAAGCTGCAGGACGAGATGAATAAGCTCGAGCGCTTCCTGGGCGGGATCAAAGACATGCACCGCCTGCCGGACGCGATCTTCATCGTCGACCCGAAAAAGGAGCGCATCGCGGTGCTCGAGGCGCGTAAGCTCGGTATTCCGATCATTGCCGTGATCGACACGAACTGCGATCCCGACGAAATCGACTACCCGATCCCGGGGAACGACGACGCGATCCGGGCCGTCAAGCTGATGGTCGGGAAGATCGCCGACGCGATCATCGAGGGCCGGACGGAAACTGAGAGCGCCTACGACGAAAGCGAATACGAGGCACCGGCTGCGAACGACTTCGCCGAAGAGCCGCCCGCAACGCTGGCCGAAGCCGAGGTCGCGGCGAGCGTCTAGCCCCGCCGCGCGACTCGAGCAAGAAACACGTCGATTGGAGAGAACTGGTGTCCACCGCAATGTCTTATCAACCCAAGGCCGATGAAATCAAGGCGCTCCGCGAAGAGACGAGCGCGCCGATGATGGACTGCCGCAAGGCGCTCGTCGAAGCGTCCGGCGAGTTCGAAAAGGCCAAGGCCCTGCTGCTCGAGCGCGGCGCGGCGCAGGCCGCGAAGAAGGCCGATCGGTCCGCCAACGAAGGGTCGGTCACGAGCTACATCCACGCCGGCGGAAAGATCGGGGTTCTGGTCGAGGTGAACAGCGAGACCGACTTCGTCGCGCGCAACCCCAAATTTGCCGAACTGTCGCGCGACATCGCAATGCACATCGCCGCGATGTCGCCGGCGTACCTGGATCGGGAGAGCGTTCCCAGCGACGTCGTCGATGCGGCGCGCGCCGAGTTTCGCTCGAGCGTTCCCGCCGGCAAGCCGCCCGAGGTGGCCGAGCGCATCGTCGAAGGAAAACTCAACAAGTGGTTCGAGGAGCATTGTCTGCTCGACCAGGCGTTCGTAAAAGACGACTCGCGCAGCGTCGCCGACCTGATTAACGCCGCGACCGGCGCGCTGGGCGAAAAGATTCGCGTCCGGCGCTTCACTAAGTACGCGCTTGGGGAGTAACCCGGTGGAAACGAGCCGGCCGCGATTTTCGCGCGTTCTCCTGAAGATCTCCGGCGAAGCGTTCTCCGGCGACGAGAGCGGTGTGGACGTCAACACCACGCGCGCGATGGCCGATCAGATCGCCGAGGTCAAGCGAGGCGGCGTCTCGATCGCGGTCGTCGTGGGCGGGGGCAACATCTGGCGCGGCAAGGTGCACGAAGAAGCCGGCATGGACCGGGCGACCGCCGACTACATGGGCATGCTGGCGACCGTCATCAACGCGCTGGCCCTGCAAGACGCGCTCGAGCGCATGGGCGTCCCGTCGCGCGTGCAGACCGCCATCGCCATGCACCAAATCGCCGAACCGTACATCCGGCGGCGGGCCATCCGCCACCTCGAAAAGGGCCGGGTCGTGATCTTTGCGGCCGGGACCGGCAACCCGTACTTCACGACCGACACGACCGCCGCGCTGCGGGCGGTCGAAGTCAACGCGCAAGCGATTCTCAAGGCAACGAAGGTCGACGGCATCTACTCGGCCGACCCCAAGAAGGACCCGACGGCGACGCGTTTCGAGCGGCTCGAATACATGGAAGTTCTTCAGCGCGGGTTGGACGTGATGGATTCGACGGCGATGGCGCTGTGCATGGACAACGCTTTGCCGGTCATCGTGTTCGACATGGCGGTGCCCGACAACATTCGACGCGTGATCTGGGGCGAAGCGATCGGAACCTACGTCGGCCGTCCGGAGGCCGCCCCGGCGGTCGCGGCCAGGAGCCTGTAACGATATGAACGACGCATATTTTACCGAGATCGAATCGCGCATGCACAAGTGCGTCGAAGCCACGCGCGCCGACTTTTCTTCGATTCGCACCGGGCGCGCCACGCCGGCGCTGCTCGACCGCCTGCACGTCGAGGCTTACGGTCAATCGCTTCCGCTCAAACAGGTGGCCGGCGTTTCGGCGCCCGACACTCGCAGCTTGACGATTTCAGCCTTCGACAAGAGCCTCGTCCCCGACATCCGGAAAGCCATCGAGAAGAGCGACCTCGGCCTCACCCCCAACGTCGACGGGACGACGATCCGCCTGGTCATTCCGCCCTTGAACGAAGAGCGCCGCAAAGACCTCGCCAAAGTCGTTAAGAAGAAGGCCGAGGACGGTAAAATCGCCGTTCGGAACGTCCGGCACAAAACCCACGACGAGCTGCGGGCCCAGCTCAAGAGCAGCGAGATTACCGAAGACGACAACAAACGCATGCAAGAGACGCTGCAGAAGCTGACCGACCGCTACGTGAAAGAGATCGACGCGCTGGTAGTCGCCAAAGAAAAAGAGATAATGGAAGTGTGAACGAGCTGATGCTGGCACCGGAGGTCGAGGCGCGCGCGGCCCTGCGCGGGCACCCCCTGCGATTCTCGGTACTCGCTCCGTACGGCGCCTGGATCGGCTGCGGAGCGCTGCGCGTTCTACGCTTGAAGGTCAACGACGACGAATCGGCCGATCTGACGGTCGGCTACGAATCCTACGAGCGGCTCCCGGACGACGCTTCCGGCAAGGCGCCCGAGGCGGTTCGGCGGTGATCAGTCCGGCTCGCTGCACCATCGCCGCCGACCCGGCAGCGCTTCCGCGGCACGTCGCGATCATCATGGACGGTAACCGGCGCTGGGCCAAACGGCGCAGGCTGCCCGCCATCGAAGGCCACCGGCGCGGCATCGTCGCGTTGCGGCGCGTTACCCGGGCGGCCAGCGATCTGGGCATCGGCGTCGTCACCGTTTACGGTTTTTCTACCGAGAACTGGAATCGGGACGCCCGCGAAATCTCGCTCTTGTTCGACTTGTGCGTGTACTTCGCGCGCAACGAACTGGCCGAATTGATGCGCAACAACGTCCGCGTGCGCGTCATCGGCGACTGGGAATCCTTACCGCCCGGACCGCGCGGCGCACTGGCCGATTTGCAGTCCGGCACGGCGGCCAATACCGGCCTGCTTTTGAACCTGGCGGTGAACTATAGTTCGCGCGCCGAACTCGAGCGGGCGGTCAAAGCGATCGCGCGCGACGTAGCGGCTGGGGTGGTGCGCCCGGACGACGTCGACGACGCGCTGATCGGCCGGTATCTCTACACCGCCGACCTTCCCGACCTGGATCTCTTGATCCGTCCGGGGGGCGAGCATCGCCTTTCGAACTTTCTGCTCTACCAAGCGGCCTATGCCGAACTCGTCATGACCGACGTGTT
>DATCGB010000282.1:0-4395 GCA_036509155.1 Candidatus Tumulicola sp.
AGAGACGGGCGACGACTCCGTCGATCGCGATCGACAGCGTATCGCTGATCGGGAGTCCTCCGCCTCCCTTGCCGATCTGTGCCGAAGCCGTGCCGACCGAGAGGGTCGCGCCGGTCGCGTTGAGTCGCGCGTAGGTCGCGACGCTGAAGACGTCGGCGCCGGGCGAACCCTGAATGGTCGCCGTGCAGACGGTTGCGCCGTTGCGCACTTTGCAGTTATGCGACTTCGGCGTCGTGTTCAAGACGGTCACGCTAACGCCGCTGACGCCGCTTGCATCGACGGATGCAAGCTGCACCGAGACGGATTGCGTGTTCGGGGAGACGTAGGAGGGTCGCATCACGTGCGACCCTCCGGCCGCCGGGACGGAAACGGTGAGCTGGACGCCGACGAGTTGCGTCGGCGGCGGCGCGTGGCCGCCGGGCGAACTGACGGACGAACCAAAGGGAGTGTTCGACCCGCCGCCGCACGCGACGAGGCACGCGGCCGCAGCGGCACACGCGGAACCGGCCGCCAGGTCGCGAATCCTTACGGGCGCGATCATGGATAGGCTCCGTTGAGAATGTCAGATGTCGTGACGTCGGCGCGTCCGCGGGCGCCGCGGATGCGCGGCAACTGCGAGAGATTCGCGGGATACGACGCTTCGTAGGCCGGATAATCAGTGCCCGCGGCATAGATTTGGTACGACCCTTCGGGGCAGATGGACGCGCTCGGCTGGCCCGTGCTGGTTTGCGGACCGATGTTGTCCGGCAGTGCAACCTGCGAGATGCCGGCGTGCTTGGCGACCATCGTGTAGTACGCGTCGCTCGTGTGCGCGAGCACGCAGTCGCCGGGGTTGCCGCTATCACGCAATGCTTTCACCACGACCAGCGCTTCGGTCGCGCCGTTGGGGACGTGGACGGCGATCGTTCCGCCGCCTTTGCCGTCGGGATGAAACGTCGGCGTCGGGAACGGAGGCAGCGGCGTGAGGTCCGAAAGTTGCGCGCTGGCGGCGAGGACGCCTGGCGGCGGCGTAGGCGAGCTTGCAGGGTTTGGACTCGGCGTTGGATTCTGCGGCGTCGTATATGCCGGCGGCACCGCGGCGTAGAGATGGTAGACGCCGATCACGGGCTGCACCGCAAAATCGGTAAATCCTAGCGAGTAGCCTTCCCAACCGAGCGCGAGCAACGCCGGATCGGCCTGCGGAAAGGCCGGAGGTCCGCCGTAGAAGACCTCTTGGTTGTTGCCATAGACGGGCAGGCTGAAAGCTTGATAGAGCGGCGACGTACCGTTGACCGGTCCCGCATCGGAGTTACACGGACAGAATCCGTAGCCGAACGCACCCGTCGACGACGCCTTTTGACCGCGCGTGCCCCCGGTCCACACCGGCTGGTTGAGCGTCGACCACGTGACGTGATTGGTGCCGAAATCGGAGCCGGCCGACTGCACGTCGCTTCCCGTCTCCGTGGACGTGAGCACGTTGAAGCTCGTCGGGCCGATGATTTGCGGAATGTTGTAGAGCGTGCCCGAGAGACCGTCGGGCTGTCGCAGCGTCAACACCGTATTGAGGCCGTACGCGACGCTTTGGCCGTGGTTGTATGCCATGGTCGCGACGCCGACCGCAAACTGCAGTTTGCTGGTGGCGGCCGGATCGAGCGACGTCACGGGCGGTTCGGAGGCGCCGCCGTTGCCGCAACCCGCCAGCAGGGCCGCGGGCAGGCCTAGCGCGACGGCGACGACGAGCGGTCGCAGTATTTTCATAACAGCACCTGATAGTACAGCCGGAACGAAATCGGCGGCTCGTTCGGATAGGTGAGATAGGGATCGGCGCCGTGTGCAGTGACGTCGGGTGGCGCGTATTGCGGCGTCGAGAACGTGCACGGCGACGAGCCGTTGGTCAGCCCGGTCGTCACCGGACTGCCGTAGCAACCATTGACGATGGGCACGTTGTAGAGCTGGTTGAACAGGTTCTGCACTTGCAGTCCGAACGTCGATTTGGCAAGTTTTCCCGTCGGCGGACTGTACTCGATCGTCAGGTCGGCGTTGACGCGAGGCGTCGTGAGAAAACCGCCGGGAAGGCCGGTCTCGTGGATGCCGCGCGTTGCGGCGATGTTCGGCTTGGTGCACGAACCAGGATCGAGCGGATCGATGTAGCCCGGCGTCTGTGAGTAGATCACCGAGAGCGCGGTGTTGGGGACGATCACCGGGATGCCGTTGCAATACACGGCCGTGTAGTAACCGCCGCCGTAGGGATAACCGGCGTTGAAACCGATGACCGGATTGATGCGCCAGCCCTTGATCGTCTTGTAGTCGAAGGCGGCATTCATCTGAAACGGCGAGAGATCGGGAGAGCGATACGTCACCCCGAGCGCAAGTGCCGCCGGCTGGAGAAACGCTCCCGGCGGCTCGTTGCCGAACTGGCTGATGTAGGTCGCGCCGATCTGCATCGACAGCCCGAGGGGCGACTCCCTGTTGTAGAGCAGCTCGACTCCAGCGGCTTTTTGAATGCCGAGATTCGAGTACTGCACGTTCCCGTACACCGGGGTTCCGGTGTCGGCGTTGAAGCCGATGATCTCCGCCGTCTGTTCGATGACGTTGTAGCCGCGACGGTAAAAGGGCGTAACCTTCACCGCCGAGCCGTCCTTGAACTCGTGTGCCCAGGACAGATCGACGTTGGTGAACGTCGCGCCGACGAGCGGTGCTTCCAGCGTCGAGGCGCCGAAGCGATAGTCGCGCGTCAGCCAATACAACTGGTCGGCGTAGCTCGCGCACGTTTGGTTGACGTGCGGACCGCAATACTGCGCCGGCCGGCCGGTCGTGTTGTCGAACGACGGGATGTGCTCGAACGCCTGGTACGGAATTTGACTCACGTCCGCGCCGAGTTGGCTCGGCAACGGCACCGACAGCGTGTGCCCGAAGCCGAATCGAATCGTGTCGCGCGGATCGGGGGCATACGAGATATCGAAGTGCGGCTCATAGAGCCGTTGGTGCTGCACTGCACCAACGCTCGGCGGAGCGCCGGCTTGCGTGGGAATCTGGAAGTTGTAGCCGTCGAGCCGCAGGCCCAGTTCGGTTTTCCACTTGTTCGACATGTCGATTGTGTCTTGGGCGTACAGGCCGTAGATCTGTTGCGAGACCGTCGAGATGTCTTGTTCGTACGGAAAACGCACGCCGTTCGGCAAATACGAACTCAAGTAGCCGCAGTTGAGCGACATACGCAGTTGCTGACAGACGCCTTGCGAAAAGAAATCCTGTTCCAAACCCGTCGGTACCGACGGATTGTTGTTTGGAATAAGTCCCGTGTACGTGTAGGGTAGCGGCAGCGGTTGATTCGGATGCGTGATCGCATAGGTCACGACGAACTCGGGTACGGTGAACGCCGTGTACGATGTGTAGTCGAAACGATCGCCGAACGGACGAGCGAACTCGTAAATGGCCCCGGCCTTGATCGTGTGCTTTGAACCGATCTGCGTGATGGTGTCGATCTGGCCGGCCGTCCGATCGCCGCCGTACGGCGACGCGAAGATGCCTTGCGCCGGCATGTCTTGCGACTGTTGCTGAAACGTGCGCCAGTAACGCGCCGTCAGTTGCGACGCGGCGCCGAGGTTCGTTCCGTATTCGAGCTTATAAGCCAGGAACGGGCTTTGCAACGTGTCCGGCGAGGAAACGAATGCGTACGTATTGGGTTGCCCCGGAAAGAGCGGAATGAGATTGTCGCATGCAAAGTTCTGCGCCGGCGAGTTAACAAATTGACCGCTCGAGCCGATGACGGGAAACCTCGCGCACTTGCCGGACGTGGATCCGCCCGAGATGTACGGCAGAAACTCAAACCCGCCGTAGTCGAGCTTCTGCGTGATCTGCTGATCTTGCATGAAGAATTGCAACCGCTGCCCCTGATTCTTGCCAAACCGGTAGATCAAATTGTCCACGATATCGTTCGTCGACAAGAACTGCGGCGCGTAGTATACCAGATTCGGATCGATGACGCTTCCGAGCGTCGCGGCGTTGGTGCCCAGCGTTCCCAGCGTGTTGGCCGCGGTACCCGGAATGCCGTATTGATAGTTCTTGCGCACACCGATGAACCCGGCGTAGTTCGAAAGGCGCTGTTTGGGATCGGCCCATCCCCATTCGAGTCCCAACTGATGCAGGTACGGGAATACGAGTGCCTCGGTATCAACGTGGAAGTACTCCGGATAAGTGCCGTGCTTTGCGGTGAAGAGCACCAGGCCGGTTCCGGTGTTGCCATGAGTAGCGTCACCGCCGCCGGGAATCAACTGCACGCTGCCGACGCCGTTGAGCAGGTTGAAGTTTCCGACGTTTTGCAGCGTGTTCTGCAGATTGGCATTGGGCGTCGTGTAATCGATGCCTTCGAACTCGTAGGCCGCCTCGAACGCGAAACCGCCGCGAATCGAGACCGTG
>DATCGB010000283.1:0-4495 GCA_036509155.1 Candidatus Tumulicola sp.
GGTGAAGAGCTGCAAGCGGCTTTTCCGGAGGCCGGCGTCGAATACTACTACGGCGGTATGAAAAACGCGGAATACTGGTTGTCGCTGGATGAATAGAATCCCGCGCATCGCGCTCGACGCGATGGGGGGCGATCACGCTCCCGAAGAGGTTGTGGCCGGCGCGCTGCTCGCGGCCGCCGAGTCGGATGCCGAGATCGTCCTGGTCGGCGACGAGGCCCGCGTGCGCGCGCTGCTCGACGGGCCGGCCGCCGCGAGGGTCACCGTCGTCCACGCCCCCGACGCGGTTCCGATGGCTCAGAGCGCCTCGGCAGCGTTGCGGTCGGCCGACCGCACGTCGCTCGGGATCGCGGTCAACTTGGTCAAACGCGGGGAGGCCGACGCGGTCGTTTCGGCCGGCAACAGCGGCGCATTTCTGGCCATTGCCCTGATCCGGCTGCGAACGCTCGAAGGCATCTCCCGCCCCGCCATCGCGACGGTCTGGCCGGCCCTCAATGGACCCACCGTGCTGCTCGACTCGGGCGCGAACGTCGACTGCCGGCCGGAGTGGCTCGCGCAGTTCGGCATCATGGGTGCGGCGTATTCCAAGGCGGTACTCAAAGTGGCCAATCCGCGCGTCGCGGTGTTGTCGGTGGGCGAAGAGCGCACCAAGGGCAATCAACTCGTGCTGGAAGCCGCCAAGCTGCTCGAGGCGGCGCCGGTCACGTTCATCGGCAACGTCGAAGGGCGCGATCTGTTCCACAACGTCGCCGACGTAATCGTCACCGACGGTTTCGTCGGAAACATCCTGCTGAAAACCGGCGAAGGCATGTTCGCCGACATGGCGACCGTCATGCGCGAAACGCTGCTGGGCGGAAATCTTCTTACCAAGCTCGGGACCGCGATGCTCGCGCCGGCACTGCGCCGCTTGCGACGCAAGTTCGACTACGAAACCTACGGCGGCGCTCCGCTGCTCGGGTTGCGGGGCAACTGCGTCGTCACGCACGGACGCGCGAGCCGTAACGCGATCAAACATGCGACGCTGGCGGCCATCCAGGAAGTCAAGAACGACGTCATCGGCAAGATCACCGAAATTATGGCGCCCCCAACCGCCGAAGAGGCGTAATCGCTTGGCGGTAGCGATCGTTACCGACTCGACATCCGACATCGAACCCGCGAAGGCGCGCTCGCTCGGGGTCGCGGTCGTCCCGCTCTTCGTCATTTTCGGCGATCGCAGCTACAAAGATTACGTCGAGCTTTCACGCGAAGAGTTCTATCGAAAGCTGGAGTCCGAACCGGTGCTGCCGACCACGTCGCAGCCGACCGCCGCGATGTACGAGGCGGCGTTCGCCCCGCTGGTCGAAGCCGGCGACGAGATTCTGTGCATCGCCATATCGTCGCAGCTTTCGGGCACGGTCAACGCGGCGCGGGCCGGCGCCGCGCGCTTCGCGCAAGCGCGCATCGAAATCTACGATTCGCAATCCGTCTCCGGCGGTCTCGGGACGATGGTACTGCACGCTCGCGAGTTAGCCGAACGCGGCGCGCCGCTAGCCGAAATCGTTGCAGCGCTCGATCGCTGGCGGGAAGTTCAGCGGCTCTACGCCTGCATCCCCGACCTGTCGCATCTGCACCGTACCGGGCGCATCGGCCGCGCGCGCGCCGCCTTGGGAACGTTGATGAAGATCGTTCCGGTGCTCGGGCTCAAAGACGGTCAGATTGCCGCCGAGGCCCAAGTCCGGACGTTCGCTCGCGCGCGTGAGACCATGCTGGATTTGATTCTGAAGGCCGCACCGCGGCCCGCGTCGGCGCGATTCTTGGTCATTCACACGGACGCGCCGGACCTCGCGGCGGACACGGCCGCGAAGCTGCGCGAACGGCTTGCCGGCGTCGAGCCGGAGCGGCTGGCGATCTGGGAGGCCGGTCCCGTGATCGCGACGCATGGCGGCCCCGGCGCGGTCGGCGTTTTCGCCGTGCAATGCTGACGGATGCGCCGATGCTCGGGATCTACGTCCACCTGCCGTTTTGTCCGTACCTCTGCCCGTACTGCGACTTTGCGAAGTGGCCGCTGCGTGCCAGCGGCGCCGGGCGTTATCTGGGCGCGCTGCACGCGGAAATTGCGCGCCAACCGCGCGTGCCGGCAGCGACGCTTTTTTTTGGGGGCGGTACGCCCAACGCCTACGACGCCGAAACGATCGCCGATCTCATCGAACGGCTTAGGGAGCGCTTCGGCGACTTTCGAGAGATTTCGATCGAGGTCAATCCGGAACTCGTTCGCGCGGGCGATTTTGCGCGCTACCGCCGGGCCGGCGTCACGCGGCTTTCGATCGGCGTGCAGTCGTTCGAACCAGCCGAAATCGAAACCCTCGGGCGCAAGCATACGCCCGAACACATCGACGTCGCGGTGGCTGCCGCGCGCGCGGCCGGCCTGCGGTCGATTTCGCTCGACCTCATGTTTGCGGTACCGGGACAAACGCCCGCAAGTTGGCGCCGCTCGCTGACGCGGGCGATCTCTTTAGGGGTCGATCACGTGTCGGCCTACGGTCTCACGGTAGAAGAGGGAACGCCGTACGAGACCTGGCGCGAACGCGAGCCGGGCGCGTTCTTTGACGATATCGCCGAAGCCGAGTTCTACGAGATTGCGATCGCGGCACTTCAGTCGGCCGGATACGAACAGTACGAAATTAGCAATTTTGCTCGTGCCGGGCACCGCTGCGCGCACAATGCGAACTATTGGGCCAACGGCGACTACATTGGAATCGGCGTGGGCGCCGCCTCATATCGCGGCGGGGAACGGCGCGTGCATACCCGCTCGCTCGAGAGCTACATCGACGCGGCGTCGGCCGGCCTGCCGATCCCTTTCGAAGCCGAGCGCCTGGAAGGTCCGAAGCGGGCGGCCGAGGCGATCATGTTGGCCCTGCGCACGACGCAAGGTGTCGGCCTGCATGACTTCAAAGAGCGCTACGGGATCGATGTCGTTCGCCACTATGCGCCGGTCGTCTCGCGATTTTCGCAGGCCGGGCTGCTGGAACGAATCGGTGATCGCATGCGGCTGACCGAACGGGGCCGGTTCGTCGCCAACGACGTCTGCGGAGCATTTGTGTTATTCGACTAGGACCTACGCCGGACAAACGTCTGGGATCGAGTCTGCCGGGACCGGTGCTGCGCGCCGCGTTCATCGTGGTATTCGGCGTAACCGGATTTCTGCTCGGACGCGAGGCTTACGTCCACCTCTTTTCGCTGCATTTCGCGAGCGAGGGGTTGCAGTTGGCGTTCCTGATCCTGTCGCCGGTAGCGGGTGCGATTGTGGGCGCGCTGCTCGCACCGCTGGCTCAGACGTTGTTCGAAGGCGAGCTGGAGTCGGCCGAACGGGCGATGGATCGCCTTTCCCCGGCCGAAATTGCGGGCGGCGCCGTGGGCTTGATCGTCGGTCTGATCGTCGCGTTCCTGATCAAGAGCATCGTGTTCGAGTTCGTATCCGGCGCCGGGAAATCGGGCACGTACATTGCAATCGTCCTCTACCTCATCGTCGCGATCTTCGCCGCCTATCTTGGCGCGCGCGTCGGCGCAAAAATTCGGATCGTTCCCGTTCCCAAAGACGGCAGTTCGACCGGCGGGTCGGGAAACGCGAAGAAGCTCGTCGACACCTCGTCGATCGTCGACGGCCGAATCGTCCAAATCGTCGAGTGCGGTTTTCTGGAAGGCGAACTGATCGTTCCGCGTTTCGTCGTTCGCGAACTTCAAGCGATTTCCGATTCGGTCGACCCGCTCAAGCGCACCCGCGGGCGGCGCGGGTTCGACGTCCTCAGCCGGCTCCAGGAACTTGCCAGCGTCGAGATCAGCGAGCGCGATTTCGATGACATGGCGCCGGGGAACGTCGACGCGCGCCTCGTACGGCTGGCGCAAGAACTCGGCGCGAAACTCATCACCAACGACTACAATCTCAATCGGGTCGCGCACGTTGAAGGGGTCGAGGCGCTCAACGTCAACGAACTCGCGGATGCGGTCAAACCGGTCGTGCTTCCGGGCGAAGAACTGCACGTCGCGGTTATTCGCGAGGGCAAGGAAACGCATCAGGGCGTGGGTTACCTCGACGACGGAACGATGATCGTGGTCGAACACGGCCGCCGCCTGATCGGCGAAGAAACCGACGTCGTCGTGACCAGCGTACTGCAGACCGTGGCGGGTCGAATGATTTTCGCACGTCCCAAACGCGAGACCGTGCCGGAGGCGCGACGTTGAAACGATCGTGGCCGGCGTAACGTGGGCGGCGATCGTCGTCGCGGCCGGGCGCGGAACGCGTTTCGGCCGGCCGAAGCAGCTGCTCGACCTGGCCGGCTTGCCGATGGTTGGCTGGGCGATTCGAACGTTCGCCGCGATGCCGGAAGTCGCCGAACTCATCGTCGTGACCGAGCCGGATTGGGCGCCGGCAGTGCGCGATGTGGCCGCGCGACTGGCGCCGGCCCGCGCCGTTCGCGTGATTGACGGCGGGTCGTCGCGCCAGGCGAGCGTTTGCAACGGG
>DATCGB010000284.1:0-2826 GCA_036509155.1 Candidatus Tumulicola sp.
CTTCGGTCTCGCGATACGGCGAGGCCACGCTGCCGGTGTCGAGATGGTCGCGCCCGATCACCAGCGGCGCGGCGACCGCTCCGGTGCGCACGAGGTCGTTAAACGCCAGCCCCGCCGCAGCACGATCGCCGTACGCAAGCCAACATATCCGGGCCGGCAAGCCTTGAAACGCGACCCGTTCGCGCGCCAGCGTGAGCCAGCGTGCCAGCGATGCGTCGTGCGGAAACAGTCGCAGCAGCTCCTCGTCGCAACGCGCGATGTCGGCCGGGTCGCCCGAAAGCGCGGCGAAACGAAACGGCCCCGAACCGCGGCAGAACAACGGTCGAATGAACGCCGGCACGAACCCCGGAAAGGCAAACGCGCGCGCGAAACCGGCGCGTTGGGCCTGCGCGCGGATGTTATTGCCGTAATCGAAGACGATCGCTCCGGCGTCGAGGTAACGGACCATCGCCGCCACGTGGGCGCCGCAGCTCTCGAGCGCGCGCCGTTCGTATTCGCTCGGATCGCCCCGGCGCAGTTGCGCCGCCTCTTCGAGCGTCACGCCGGCCGGCACGTACCCGTCGATCAAGTCGTGGGCCGACGTTTGATCGGTCACCACGTCCGGACGGAAGCCGAAATCGTAAAGCTCGGGAAACTCGACCGCGGCGTTGCCTTCGTATCCAATCGAAACCGCTTCGCTGGCTTGCTTGGCACGATCGACCGCGCGCAACGCTTCGTCGCGAGAGTCGACCACCCGGTCGAGATAGCGGAGATCGCGGCGACGGTCGAGGCGCGCCCGATCGACGTCGACGACCAGCGCGATGCCGTGATTCATCGTGATCGCCAGCGGCTGCGCGCCGCCCATGCCGCCGATGCCGGCGGTCAAACACACGCGGCCTTTCATCGTCCCGCCGAAATGTTGGCGCGCCAGCTCGGCAAACGTCTCGTAGGTTCCCTGCACGATGCCCTGCGTTCCGATATAGATCCACGACCCGGCGGTCATCTGGCCGTACATCGTGAGACCCTGGGCCTCCAGCTCGCGAAACGTCTTCCAGTCGGCCCACTGGGGAACCAGATTCGAGTTAGCGATCAGGACGCGCGGCGCGCGTACGTGCGTTTTCCACACGGCCACCGGTTTGCCGCTCTGAACGATGAGGGTCTCGTCGTTCCGCAGGCGTTTGAGCGTGCGCACGATCGCGTCGAAGGCATCCCACGAGCGCGCCGCCCGCCCGTTCCCGCCGTACACCACCAGGTCGTCGGGACGTTCGGCGACGTCGGGATCGAGGTTGTTCATCAGCATGCGCAGCGCGGCTTCCTGCGGCCACCCTAGGCAGGTCAGCTCGCGTCCGCGCGGGGCGCGAACCGTGCGCGGTCCGGAAACGACGGTCGTCATTTTACTTAAGCTCCCTCGACGATTGCTGGGCGGACGCCTTCAATCGAAGGGGCGTTAAAGCCTGGAGCGAAAGCGTTGGACGCACATGCGGAGACGCCGGCTCGTCGTCATCACGCTCGCCGCGACGTTGCTTTCGAGCGCCGCACTCGCCCTTGCCGGCACCACCGGGACGATCGGTGGAACGGTCCTTTCCACCAGCGGCGCGCCGGTCGCCAATGCCAACGTTACCGCAACCAGTCCGTCGCAGTCGGCCACCGTGACGACCGACGCAGCCGGCCGGTTTTCGCTACTGTCGCTCGCGCCCGATACGTACTCGCTGATCGTCTCGAAAGCCGGATTCGAAACCGCGACCACGACCGGGATTTCGGTCTTCGCCGATCAGCCCCAGAGCGTGCGCGTGCGATTGGGGCCGGCGCTCAAAACCATCGCTACCGTCACGACGCGTTCGTCCATGGACGTGGTCAAGCCCGGAACGACGAGCGACGTGTACTCGGTCAACGCCGCCGTCACCCAAGCCGTGCAAGGCGTCGGCGGCGGCGGAAACTTAAATAACGCGTATTCGGCGATCGCGACCGTTCCGGGCGCGTTCGTCCCGCCCAATCAGCAGGGCTGGGATCAAGTCGTCTACATCCGCGGCGGCAGCTACGACCAGATCGGTTACGAGTTCGACGGCGTTCCGGTCAACCGGTCATTCGACAACTATCCGGGCGGAACGGCCGGCACGCTCGGCCAGCAAGAGCTGCAGGTATACGCGGGCGGCGGAACGGTCGGCCAAAGCGCCAGCGGTCTGGCCGGTTTCATCAACCAGGTCATCAAGACCGGCACCAGTCCCGGCTACGCCAACGTCCATGCGGGAATCGCCACGCCGGCCTTCTACCACAACCTGCAGTTCGAAGTCGGCGGAGCCACGCCCGACCGGCTCTTCTCGTACTATCTCGGAGCCGGCGGCTACAATCAGGACTTTCGCTATCTCGATCAGTTCAACGGATCGAATCTCGGCGCCGTGTGGGGCTACCCGATCATCGCCTACAACACCGCCTTGCTGTATTTCGGCGGCGTGTTCCCGACCTGCGGGTACGTTCCGCGGGCGGGAACGGGGTTGTATTCGGGTCCCAACGCGTCGCCGGTTTACGATCCGTTCAGACTAAAACCCGGGCAGCCGGGGTACGTCAAACCGCCGGCCGGCGTTACGTACGATCCCGGCTGTTACCAAACGATTTCTCCGGCGTACGCCAGCTACTCGAACATTGCGGACCGCGAGAACGTAGTGAACCTGCACTTCGGAATCCCGCACAAACGTGACGCCGGACGCGACGACGTGCAGCTGCTCTACAACGTCACGGCCATGCAGAGCGAATATTACAGCTCGCCCAACGACATCGGCCCGAATCTCGTCACGCAGCTCAACGAACTCGCGTACGGCCGGCCGGTGCCGGAAGTTTGGGGCGACTTCG
>DATCGB010000285.1:0-4064 GCA_036509155.1 Candidatus Tumulicola sp.
GATGGGCTCTGGGAGATTCGCGCTTCACCCGGAAAGAATCAGCGATGCCGCGCCATGAGCGTCGCTACGCGCAGCACCCTTCACCGGGCGCGGGCGTTGGTGTGAGCGTTTGTACACTTTTACTGTCGTAGACAGATCAAGATTGCTCGAATACAGTCAGTCGTGAGGGTACCGTAATGAAAAGAAACCTGTTTCTCGCCTCCGTTGCGACCGTCATCTCAGCCTGTTTGCCGTCCCTGGCTCGGGCGGAAGATTCGATGCCGCGCGCATGGGCTGCGCCGACCGTGGAGATGCCGGGTTGGCCGAAGCCCTCGTGGTGCTGCGGAAGCGCCGTCGTATGGCTCGTCGCCACGCACGGCGTCTACTATCGCGAGAGCGACAGCCGATATGGCCGCACGGAACGAGGCGCTTACACGTGCGAAGACCACGCCCATAAGACCGGCAATCGCGCAGGCTAGGAGAGGACGATTTCATGTCGCACCATTTCTCGGGTCCCGACTTCGCGTTTCCGAACGGAGATGCGCGCCTGAACTGCACCGATCTGTTCGCGTTTCCGAAGCCAGGCGACCCCAGCAAGTCGATCCTGATCTGGAACTCCCACCCGTCCATCGGCGTCAACCCGAAGGGCCCGACGACCATCGTGCCGTTCGCAAACAACGCGTTGTACGAAGTGATGATCGATACGGACAACGACCATGTCGCGAACATCGCATACAGCGTTCGCTTCGTATCCGCGCCAGGAGGGCAGCAGACTGCAACGTTGCGTCGCATCGACGGTATGAACGCCAATCGCACCGGCGAAGACGGCGTCGTCGTGCTGGAAGGCGCGCCTGTATCCACCGGCGGCGAGCCGAAAGTGACGACCGTCGGCGACTATCGATTCTTCGCCGGTTGGCGCAGCGACCCGTTCTTCTTCGACGCACTTGGCGCCCTGAACGGCCTGAAGTTCACCGGTCAGGATTTCTTCGGCGACAAGAACGTAACGTCGATCGCGCTCGAAGTTCCCAACGATAAGCTAGGGGCCCCGCACGTCAAGCTGTGGGCCCGAACCGTCGATGGCACGTCCGGAAAATGGGCGCAGTCGGATCGGAACGCGCGGGCTTCGCAGGAGCCCTTTCTCGCCGGCGACGAGAAACTCGCCTACATCACCGGGGAGCCGGCGAACGACGCCCGTTTCATCCCCCTCTTCGCGCATTCGCTGCAGCACGCTGGTGGATACACGCCGGAGGGAGCGACAAAGGCCGCGTCCACGCTACTACCGGACGTGCTGCCTTTCCAACCGGGAAACCCGGCATCGTACCCGACCAACGGCCGGGCGCTCACCGACGACGCCGTCGCACACTTCCTCTCCGTGCTGACGGACGGGAAGGTCACGGGAGACGGGCTTCATCCCCATACCGACCTGCTCGCCGAGTTCCCCTACGTGGGACCACCGCACGTCGCGTGATCTAAAAAGAGCCTCACGGCGCGGTGCACATAGGCCTTCGACTGAAGCCACTCAACAAAGCCAGAAGGGAGGACGTATGTCAGAAACAGGAACCGCGAACCCTCTCGATTTCGTGCCCGACGAGATTCCTTTCGACGTTCCGTACGGTCCACCGATATCATTGGACCGAGCTCAGGCGGTCCTTCTCGCAGCGACCGCAGAGGCGAAGAAGCGGAAGTGGAAGATGAACCTCGCGGTGGTCGATTCCGGCGGCAACCTCGTCGCGTTTCAACGAATGGACGGCGCGATGCTTGCCTCCATCCAGATTGCCGAGCACAAGGCTCGAGCAGCCGCGACCTTCCGGCGCGAAACCAAGATCTTCGAGGACGCCATCAACCTAATGCACCTCAACTATATCCTCGCCTTCGACGGTGTCATCGCCTCTCGCGGCGGCATTCCGCTGATCGAAAAAGGGGCAATCATCGGCGCAATCGGTTGTTCGGGAGGCGCGGATTCGCAGGACGGAATCGTCAGTGCAGCGGGCGCGGCCGTCATCAACAAGTGATCCAGACCCCGAGAAAACGCTGGGGGCCGTGAACCGGTTTGCCAGTCGGACATGCAGATAGGAGAACGCCATGACCTCGAATTCGCAGATTCGCATTACCCGACGATCGGCGGCCTACTGGCGCGTCGCCTTCGACAACCCGCCGATCAACGTCATGGGTCCGCAGATGGTGCGCGAGTTCCAGGAACTCATCGCCGCTCTCGAGGCCGACGACCTCGTCAGGGTCGTCGTTTTCGAAAGCGCCGTCGACGGCTACTTCCTTAATCACTCCGATTTCACGGCCAAACTTGAGGACCTGACTTCGATGCCGGCAGGCCCGACGGGTTTACCGCCTTGGCCGGACTTTCTCGTGCGTCTGACCCATTTGCCGGTTGCGTCCATCGCGCTCATTCGCGGCCGGGCCACGGGCAACGGGAGCGAGATCACGCTGTCCTGCGACATGAGTTTCGCGAGCCGCGAAAAGGCCATCCTATCGCAATGGGAAGTGGGCGTGGGAATGGTCGCCGGCGGCGGCCCGATGGCCCGTCTTCCCGGACTCATTGGTCGAAACCGCGCTCTCGAAGTGCTCCTGGGTTCGGAAGACATCAGTGGAGATCGGGCCGAGGCCTACGGCTACGTTAATCGTTCTCTGCCCGACGCCGAGCTGGATGCGCATGTCGAAGCACTCGCGACCCGGATCGCTGGATTCGACAAGTGGGCAATCTCCAACACGAAGCGACTTGTAAACACCAGCCTGTCGCCGGACGTCGAGATTAGTGCGGGGTGGGATGCATGCATCGCTTCGCTCGGACGAGCCGCTGCCCAGGACGGGATCAAAGCGCTGATGGCTCGCGGCTTCCATAAGCCGGGTGACGTCGAAGATCGGCTGGGCTACTACCTCGGCCAAATCGCGACGTCGTCCGCTCCCCGCGGAGGCGCTTCCGACTCTTGACGTCGGGGGAGTCGGGTTCCCGAACTCCCTTCGCACCGTTTTAGCTGCTCTGCATCCAAATAGCGCGGCGCGTCGGGCGGTTCCGTGAAGTCGCAACCCGAAACGGCCGGTTCTTCGGCGAGTTGGTCCGTCTCGCGGCGGTTGTCTTTCTGGTACGCGCGAAACTGCCGACGGGTCGGCCGTACCCTGGAAAAATACAACGAAGCCTACAATTGCTGCGGGTCGAATCGAAGGTTTGAAAGTCCGGGAACGTTGGAAGGATTCGAAGACGCGGGACACGAGGCTGTGGCTTCGTTCCGTCTGCGCGCTCGTTTTCGTGCAAGTCGACGCGGATCCGAAAATCGTTTTGAACGAAGGGAGCATACTGACCCATATGTTTGATTCCATCAAGAACGCGGTCGAGCAGGCTGCGTCGGGCAATCTCGACCCGCAGGCGCTCGAGCAGGCCGCCGGCGACCACGTCGCCTCGATCGACAACGACCAGCTGGCCGGTCATCTTCAAACCGCTGCGACGAACCTTCAAGGGCAGGGCCAGGGAGAGTTGGCTCAACAGGCGATGGCGCTGATTTCGCAGGTGCAGTCCGACCCGCAAGGCGCTAAGGACGCGGTCATTGCGTTCATCAAAAACAATCCGCAGGTCATCGCGCACTTCGCTCCGGAGTTCGCGCAAGGGATTCTCGCGCGGCTTTAGCCGATGCGGAAGAGGTCGACGAAGCCGTCCAGCAAATCGGTCTTTCCGACGATCCGTACGCTGCCGGCGGCGAGGGCGTCGCGCGGCGCGAGTTCGCGTGCGATGAGCGCGCGGAATGCCGGCCCGGCTTCAATGATGAGATCGGCGCCGGGCAGCGGGCCGGCCGCGACGGCGACGGCACCATTTTTGACGCGAGCGTGAACGACGATATCGCCGAAACGCAGCTCGTAAGAAGCGGTAACGCCGGCGGCGGCGGCTGGCTGAAAAGTCGTTCGGAGCGCCGAGACGAGCGAGTCGGCCGTTACGATTTCGCCGGCACGCAGCTCGCCAAGCAGCTTTGCGCCCCATCTCCCCAAGGCGTGGACCGCGGGCTCGAGACCGCGGCCCATTTCGGTCAGCTCGTAGGCGACCCCGCCACGCGGCCGCGGGAGCACCGGGCGGCGCGCGACGC
>DATCGB010000286.1:0-3455 GCA_036509155.1 Candidatus Tumulicola sp.
ATCCCTCCTACGACGGGCTCCGATACGCCGCGGCCTTCGGAAACCTCGCGTACGTCGTCAAGGCGCGCGTGCAGCTCCTGCGCGACCTGGGTGCGGCCCTGTCGCCGTTCAACGCGTGGCTGCTGCTGCAGGGGTTGGAAACGCTCGGCGTCCGGATCGAACGGCACGTTGCCAACGCCCAAGCGGTCGCGGAGTTTCTGGCTGCCCATTCGGCGGTTGCGTCGGTGTCGTACCCGGGCTTGGCCGGCGATCCGGCGCACGAGCGCGCTCGCCGCTACCTTCCGGCCGGCGCCGGATCGATTCTGACGTTCCGTTTGCACGGCGACGGAAACGACGCAAAAAGCTACATCGACCGCTTGAAGCTGTTCTCGCTGCTGGCCAACGTCGGCGATGCGAAATCGCTGGTCATTCATCCGGCTTCGACGACGCATCGGCAGCTCGCGCCCGACGAGCGCTTGCGCAGCAACGTCGACGAATCGACGATTCGCCTCTCGGTCGGAATCGAGGACCGGCGCGACATCATCGCCGACCTCGCGCAGGCTTTCGAGGCTGCATGAGGCACGCGTGAACGACCGCACCGTCGCGATCGGCGCGCTGCAACTCGACGGCGGGGCCACGCTGCCCGCCGTCGATCAGCGCGTGACGATCTATGGAACGCCCGCGCCGGACGGTTCCAACGTCGTCCTGGTGACGCACGCGCTGACCGGTTCGAGCCGGGTGGCCGAATGGTGGCCGAGCATCGTCGGCGACGGCGGGCTATTTGATCCGCGCACCTGGTGCGTCGTCGGCATCAACGCCCTGGGCAGCTGCTACGGCAGCACCGGCCCGCGCGACGGCGCGTTCCCGCGGATCACCGTTGGCGACGTCGTCCGCGCGCAACGCCGCGCGCTCGACGAACTCGGCGTCCAACGCGTCGCTGCCGTAATCGGCGGATCGTTGGGCGGGATGCAGGCGCTGCAGTGGGCGCTCGACGCTCCCCAACGCGTCGGACGCGCCGTCGCGATCGGCGCGCACGATCATCACAGCGCCATGGGCATCGCGCTCAATTCGGTGCAACGCGACGCGCTCGCGCTCGATCCCGCGGGCGGCTTGCGCCTCGCCCGTAAAATCGCGATGCTGACGTACAAAAGCGAAGAACTTTTCAAGCAGCGTCACGATCGCCGGCCGGACCGGCGCGGGCGGCCGCGCTTCGACGTCGAGGGTTACCTCGAGCATCAAGCCGACCTTTTCGAACGGCGGATGGACCCTGCCAGCTACGTCACCCTGACCCACGCTATGGATGCCTTTGACGCCCGCGACGCCCGTCCGGCGGCCGGTTCGCAACCCAAGCTCGCCTTCGTGGGCATCACCTCCGACTGGCTGTTTCGTCCCGACGACGTTCGCGCCGCATCCGAACGCTTGGCCCAACGCGGTTTCGACACAACCTACTTACAACTCGAAAGCGCCCACGGTCACGACGCTTTCCTCGCGGAACCGGCCGCGCTCGCCACGCTTTTGCGGCCGCTTTTCAAGGCCGCCTCAACGTAAGAACTCACCGCTCGTACAGGCTGCGTTTGATGCCGGCGCGGACGAGCTGGTGCTCGATCGCGTGCAGGCGCTGCATCAGGCGGCCTTCGTCTTCACCCGTTTCCACGTGCAGCGGCTTGCGTACCAGCACGGGGCCGCGGTCGGTTGCCGGCGTGACCGCGTGCACGGTAGCTCCGATCCAGGCGCTCCCGGCCGCTAACGCGTCGCGAACGGCATGCGCGCCGCGAAACGCCGGAATGCGCGATCCGTCGGGCAGCCCGACATCGTCGCGCTGCGGCTCGAGCGGAAGAAAGGCCGGATGCAGGTTGAGCAAACTCGGGAAGCTTCGGACGAATCGCTCGTCGAGCAGATGCATCCAGCCTAGCAGCAGCACCAGGTCGGGCCGGAGCGCCGAGACCACATCGAGCAGGCGCGTATCGTAGTCGTCGCGCGCCTCTTGCGCGCGATTCCACGTCACCACCGTAACCGATTCGACGCCGGCAGTCCGCGCGCGCTCGATCGCAAACGCGCGCGCGTCGTTTGCCACCACGCCGGCCACGTCGATCGGCAGATCGCCGCTGCGAACCGCATCGAGGACGGATTGCAGATTGCTGCCGTTGCCGGACGCCATCACCACCGTGCGCGCTCGCGGCGCGGTCAGCGCCGCGACGTCGAACCGTTCCGCCACGCGTGCGCCGACGGCCTCGGAGTAATACCGCACGAGGCGCTCGTCGCCGACCCCGGCAATCAAAGCCCGCGCGTATCCGCGCTCGCGTAATCCCCCCAGCGCGCGCCGCAGCAGCGCGCGCGCCAATCCCGAGCCGCGCTCGGCCGGTGCGACGCCGAACGGGCCGAACAGCCCGACGTCGCGTTCGCGCGCCAACCCGCGCAACCAGCGAAAGCGCAGGCCGTGCGGATCGAACGTTGCGAATCCGACCGGCGAACCGGCGCGGCGCGCCAGCACGGTCGTTCCGGCGTGCGCTTCGGAACTCCACGCGCCGCCGAACTCCTGATCGATCCAGGCCAGCGTCGCATCGTCCGCCCTCCCCCCCTTGACGATCTCGATGCCCGCCGGCGAGTTCGCCGGCCCTCGTTCACCGTCGGGTGGTGCAACGAATCGCTCGTCCAAATCGACGACGAGATTGCACAGCTCGCGCACGCAGTCGCCGCTCAGGCCGCGTCGCCTCGGGCCGGATGGACTACGACCTGCGGTTCGTCGCCGCCGTCGTCGCGCGCTTCGATCCAACCGGCTACGAACGCACCCGGACTCGCCTCGATCGCCTTGGCCGCGTCCGCTAACGGAACGACGAGCGTATATCCAACGCCCATGTTCAGCGTGCGATAGCGCTCCTCGAGGTCGAGACCGCCGCGCCGGACGAGCTCGCGCTCGATGGGCGGCACGCTCCAGCGCTCCTGCTCGAAAACCGCTTTGACGTTTTTGGGCAGCGTGCGCGGCACGTTTTCTAGAAGTCCGCCGCCGGTAATATGCGACATGGTCTTGACGTGCGCGACCCGCTGAATCGCGCGCACCGCCGCGTAGTACGACGGATGCGCCGCCATCAAGGCCTGCGCGTACGTCGTTCCGCTTTCGTCCGGCAGCGATGCACTCCACTCGGCCGGCGCGATCAGCGCGCGCGCCAGCGAGTAACCGTTGGTGTGCAGGCCGACCGCCGGCAGTCCGACGATCGCGTCGCCCGGTACCACGCTTTCAGGTTTAGGAAGGTCGCCCGTATCGACGACGCCGACGATCGTGCCGGCCAAATCGAAGTGTCCGGGCGCGTATAACCCGGGCATCTCGGCCGTCTCGCCCCCCAACAGCGCGCAGTCGTGCGCCCGGCAGGCGCGCGCGCATCCGCCGACGATCTCGGCCGCGACGGCCGGATCGAGCTTTCCGACTGCCAGATAGTCCAAAAAAAACAACGGCGTGGCGTCGACGACCAAGATGTCGT
>DATCGB010000287.1:0-3582 GCA_036509155.1 Candidatus Tumulicola sp.
GCTCGGCGTGCCGCAGATGGACGGGTCGGTGCTGCCGGTGCTGAGGCAGATGGGGCAAGAGCTTTTCTATCCGCCGAACGTCGCCGGCTGGCCGGGCGGCGCGAACTGGCTCACCAGCGACACGATGATCGCTCGTCAGAATTTTCTCAAGCGGACGCTGAATTCGCAAACGCTCGCGCGGTCGGCCTGGCTCAAAGCCGTACCGATGCAGCCGCGTGCCGCCGCCGGCGCGCTCGTTTCCGCGATTTTGGAAGGCGACGCGGCGCCGGCGTCGACGGTCGAGCTGGACGGATACCTCAGCGGAAGCGGGAGCGCGGCGCTAGCCGCGTTGACGCCCGAGAATTACGACCAGCGCGTCAGCGGTGCGGCGTACCTCGCGATGGCTATGCCGGCGTATCAGTTGAGTTAACGAGGCGCGCTATGAAACGGTGTAATTTCCTTCTTGGAACGGTCTCGGGGCTGGCGGTCGTCGCCAACGCCGATCACGTGTTCGCGCGCGCGCTCGCCCAGTCGCCGCTGCCGGGTCTACCCGGAAGCTCGGGCCGCTGTCTGGTTCTGGTCAACTTAAACGGTGGCAACGACGGCTTGAACTGCGTCGTGCCGCACGGGAATCCGGCGTACTACCAAATGCGTCCGTCGCTGGCGATCCCCGCAAGCAACGTGCTGGCGATCGATGCCAACGTCGGGTTCAATCCGCAAATGCAGTCGTTCAAAGCGCTGTATGACAAGGGCATGGTGGCGGTCGTTCAGGGCGTCGGCTACCCGAACGCGGACCATTCGCATTTTCGCTCGAGCGAAATTTGGCAAACTGCAGCGCCGGAACGGTACGAGCACACCGGCTGGCTGGGTCGCTATCTCGACGAAGCCGATCTCCCCGAAAGCAACCTTTTCAAAGGCGTCGCCGTCTCGCAAGTGCTTCCCGAAGTGATGGTCGCTAACCGTACCGACATTCCAACGATCTCCAACGTGGCGCAATACGGCCTGATTGCGGATCTCGATCCCGCGTCGCGGCGCGCGTACGCGCAAGACTCGCGCGACCGTCGCCTGCCGTTCGACTCGCCGTATCTGGGTCACGTCATGCAGATCGAAGACCACGCGCAGCGCAGCTCCGAGGAGCTCCCGCGCCTGATCGCCGGGTACAAGACGCAGGCCGCCTACCCGGCCACGGCGATCGGGCGAAGCCTGGCGTTGGCCGCCCAGATCATCGGCAGCAATCTCGGTACGCGGGTGCTGTACGTGTCGCACGGTTCGTTCGACACGCACGTCAGCCAGATGGCCACGCAAAACAACTTGTTGGGGCAGTTCTCGAACGCAATCGCCGCGTTTTACGCGGATCTGGCCGCTCACGGCAACGACCGCCGCGTTCTGACCATGACCTTTAGCGAGTTCGGCCGGCGGATTGCCGAAAACGGCGCCCGCGGCACCGATCACGGCGAAGCCTCACCGCTGTTTTTGATCGGCGGCGGCGTCAAGGGCGGCGTGTACGGCGCGTCTCCCGACCTAAGCAGCACCAACATGGGCAACCTGCGCTACACCACCGATTTTCGCAGCGTGTACGCGACCGTGCTCGAGCGTTGGCTCGGCCGGCCTTCAAACGCCGTTCTGGGCGGATCGTTCGAAAAAATCCCGGCTCTCGGCTAGCCTGTCGGAGCGAGCGCCGCGGAGGGCTCGCTTCGGACCCCGTGCAAATCTACCGGCGATGAGGCCTAGCGTTCCACGCACCCTCCCGGCCGGCAACGTCCGCGAAAGCGGCCTCCCACCCAAGGGCACGCCGAAGAACTACTTAATGGCGTGGCTCCTCGTGATGCTGGCCGATAAGAGCTTGCACGGCTACGAGATCGCCAAAGAGCTCAACGAAAAATTTGAAGTCATCACCGACGCCGGGTCGGTCTACCGCGCGCTGCGCCAACTCGAACGCGACGGCTACATTTCGTCGTGGTGGAATCCAAGCGGGCAGGGGCCGGCCCGCCGCTTCTACGCGCTTACCCAAGCCGGCGACGTGGCGCTGCGCACGTGGAGCGAGGCGTTGGGTCAGTACCGGAGCAACTTGGAGACGTTTTTCAACCTGTTCGAACATCGGCGTGCGTTCTCCAGCGGACGAAAAGGCGCCTGAGCCGCCAGCCTTCCGGCGTGCTGTTCCTGGGGAGCGGCGGCGCGCGATTCGTCGTCGCGCGGCAGTTGCGCGCGTCGGGCGGTATGTGGATGCGCTTCGGATCGACGCAGATTCACGTCGATCCCGGCCCCGGCGCGCTGGTGCGCGCGCTCGGTCACGTCCCGCCGTGCAACCCGCGCGAACTCGACGCGATCGTTTTGTCGCACAAACACTTGGACCATTCGGGCGACGTGAACGCGCTGATCGAAGCGATGACCTCGGGCGGTTTCCGGCGCCGCGGCGCGCTGCTCGCACCCGCCGATGCGTTCGACGACGAGCCCGTCGTGCTGCCCTACGCGCAACGCTACGTCGAACGCTTGGAACGGCTCGAGGCGAGCGCCGGCCCGTATCGCATCGGCGGCGTGGAGCTGCGGACGTCGATGGCGCACGTGCACGCCGTTCGAACCTACGGCCTGCACTTCGCCTTCGAGGACTTGCGCGTTGCGTATTTGCCGTGCGGACGGTTTTTCGACGGGCTGGCTGCGGACTACGCGCGGCTGCGGCCGGACGTGCTGATCGTCAACGTGCTGCGCTACCGTGACGAGATGAACGTCGACCACCTAACGTGGGAGGACGCGCGGCGCATCGTCGCCGAAGTGCGGCCGCGCGTCGCGGTCTTCCAGCACTTCGGCACCAAGATGCTCGAAGCCGATCCGCAACGGCTCGCGCAGGAACTCGAAGACGAACTCGGGCTGCGCGCGATCGCCGCATACGACGGATTGGCATTGGATCTCGATACCGAGGTAGCGGCGGTTGCGGCCGATTGAAATCGCGCGCGTCCGGCCCGAAGCGCTGGCGTCGTTCTATCGGGAAAACGAACGTGAAGCCCTACGCACGTTGTACGGATTCTCGGTCGTTTGGCACGAGCAGGTGCATGACTTCGCGGCCGTCGACGGGGATCTCACCGCCGGCGGTGCGACCATCCGAATCGCCGCCTCGCTGGCGCACGTCGAACGCGTGGTCGTGGCGGCCGCGTACCGGCGCACCGGCATCGGCGTTCGGCTATTGGCCGCCGCCGCCGACGTTGCCAACTATTACAACTGCCACAAGATGAGCGCGCTCGTCCCGCACCGCAGCGCGGCGCAGCAATTCTTCGAAGCGTGCGAGTATCGGGAAGAAGCGGTCCTGCCGCAACACACCTTTAAGCTCGACGTCGCCGTCCTGCGAAAGTTCCTGCTTTAGCCTAGCGTTGCGGCGGCTGTTTACGGCCGTGTTTGTCCTGCCGGTCCGGGGGCGCCTGCTGCGGCTGTTGGCGCGGCTGCTGGGCTCGCGGCTGACGTTGCGGCGGCTGGTACTGCTGCGGGGCGTAGCGCGGCGACGGGGCGTAGCGCGGTGGTGCTTGGTAACGCGGTGCGGCGTAGCCTTGGGGTGCGGGCGCTTGATACTGGCGAACGGCCGGGCGCGCCGGCTGCATCGCCGGAAGCGCGCGG
>DATCGB010000288.1:0-12367 GCA_036509155.1 Candidatus Tumulicola sp.
ACGCATTCCCGTCTAACCGGGACGCTTTGGAGGGGATACTTCGCGGCTCGCCGGCTAGGTGGAAGCTGCGGGTTCGCGCGTAGACCGATCCGGGACGGCATTCGACGAGTCCTTCGATCTCGAGCCGCGCCAAGGCCGCCAGCGCGGCGGGCGTCTCGATGCCGGCTGCCGCGACGAGGTCGTCAAGCCGGGCGGCGCCCGCGTCCAGCGCGGCCAGAAGGGTCGCCGCGTGCGGGCCGGACGCGGTCGCGTACGCCGGGACTGGCAGCGGAAGCGGGGCCGCGCGGCCCAACGCTTCGAGCACGTCGGCGGCGCTGCGCGCCAGAATGGCGCCATCGCGTATCAGCGCGAGGCAGCCTTGAACGTGTTTGCGGTCGACGTCGCCGGGCACCGCCAGCACCGGGATGCGGCCGGCCGCCCAGCCGGCGGTATTCAGCGCTCCGCTTCGAGCCGGTGCTTCGACCACTAGGACCGCGTCGGCCAGCCCCGCCACCACGCCGTTACGCGCCAAAAACTGGCCGGGCAGGGCTGGAGAATCCGGCGGAAAGGGCGAGAGCACGGCTCCGCCGGCGGCCACCATGTCGCGCGCCAGCTGACGGTTGTGCCTGGGGAAGAAGTGCCGGTGGCCGCCCCCGAGCACCCCGATGGTGGGCGCGCCCGCGTCCAGCGCCCCGCGGTGGGCGGCCGCGTCGATACCGATGGCCAGGCCCGAGACGATGCAGCAGCCGGCGGCGCCGAGGACGGCGGCAAACTCGCGGGCCAGGCGCGCACCCAGCGGCGTGGCGGCGCGCGTCCCGACGATCGCCACGCACGGCCGGGCCAGGCCCGCGAGCGTGCCCTCACGCCACAGACCCGGCAGCGGCGTCTCGAAGGGCCGCTCGCGGCGCGCCGCCTCAATCCGCTCGCGGCACTCGTAGAGCGGTTCGTCCATCCCGCAGCCATCCCGCAGGGCGGCACGGCGGCAAGGGGCCTCCTTCCGGCTTTGGCGCCGAGGCCAGGGGGAATCGGCCGGGCCCACGGGAATAGGCAGGCCGCAACGGAGGTACCTGAGGTGGCAGCAGAAGCGTATTGCGTCAAATGTAAGACCAAGCGTGAAATCAAAGACGCCGTCCAAATCACGATGAAGAACGGGCGTCCCGCGACCGAAGGCAAATGCCCGGTTTGCGGCACCAAGATGTTCAAAATCGGTGCGGCGGGCTAAGGCAATCCCGAAGTCCTAGGATCCGCCGGAGGCGGCAAGCTCGAGGGACCGTCACTTTTGGCGGTCCTTTTTGCGTTACGCTCCTAGGGGTGGTAACGTATACTACGAGGACCCACTAGATATTGGGTATCGGATGCCTCTCCTAGGGAGTTTGCCGCTGTTCTGTCCGACTTGTCGCAAGAGTGAGACGCGCGTCGTCGACTCGCGCGACGACGAGACCGTCGTCCGTCGCCGCCGCGAATGCCTGGATCCGCGGTGCAAGCACCGCTTTACCACGTACGAGCGCATGGAAACTCCGCGGCTGTTCGTCGTCAAGAAAGACGGCCGGCGGGAGCAGTACAATCGGGAGAAGATTCTCGGCGGGCTGCGCAAAGCGTGTGAGAAGCGGCCAATATCCGAAAACCAAATGGAGGCCGTCGCCGCCGACCTTGAGCGCGAACTTTTCGCCCGCGGCGAGAGCGAAGTCCCCTCGACGCTGGTCGGGGAAAAGCTCATGGAATCGCTCAAGAAGCTCGATCCGGTGGCGTACATCCGGTTCGCCAGCGTGTACCGGTCTTTTCGCGATATCGAGAGCTTTCGGGAAGAGTTGGCGGCACTGCTTGCAAAGTGAAGGGCGATCGCTATGCTGACCGCCCTGCCCCGCGTCGCGCTCAAGCGTTTGCCTCAGGGCGACGGCTTGCCGCTCCCGACGTATATGACCGAACATGCCGCGGGCGCCGACTTGTGCGCCGCGCTCACCGAGGAGCTAACGCTCCTGCCGGGGGCGCGCGCGCTGGTGCCGACCGGCTTTTCGATCGCGCTGCCGGACGGGTATGAGGCACAGGTTCGGCCGCGCAGCGGCCTGGCGATTCGCAGCGGCGTAACCTGCCTCAACTCGCCCGGCACGATCGACGCCGACTACCGCGGCGAGGTTCGCATCGTGCTGGCCAACCTGGGCAGCGAACCGGTCGTGATTCGCCGCGGTGACCGCATCGCTCAGATGGTCGTCGCACCGGTCGCACGGGCCGCGTTCGATCTGGTGGACGAACTGCCGCCGTCCACGCGGGGAGCGGGCGGCTTCGGTTCGACGGACGGTTCGGCGTGAAAATTTACGTCGTCGGAAAAGGTGCGGTCGGAACGTATTTCGGCGATTTGCTGGCATCCGTCGGACTCGAGGTCGTGTACGCGCCGCGTTCGGCCGGCGACGTCCGCGAGCAGTACGACGCCGACCTCGCACTGGTTACGACCAAGTCGTACGATACCGATGCGGCCATCGTAACCATGCGCAAAGCGATCGCCCACCCCGAGAAGTGCGTGTTCGTCTCGCCTCAGAACGGCGTCGGCAACGAAGAGAAACTGGCCGCCGCATTCGGCGCCGACAACGTCGTTGCGGCCGCCCTCACGACGCCGGTCGGGCGCGACCGTGACGGCAACGTGAGAGCCGCCAAGGAGGGCGGCCTAGCGCTCGCGCCGATGGGCGCAAACGCATATAACTGGCTGGTCGCAACCTTTGCGGGTGCGGGCGTGAGCGTCAAGGTGGTCGACGATTGGCGTGCGCTGAAATGGAGCAAGCTGGCGCTAAACGCGGTCGCTAATGCGAGCTGCGCGATCTTAAACGTTTTACCGAACCGGCTCGTGCATTTCGAGAAGGTCTTTACGCTCGAGATCCGCATGATTCGAGAGGTGCGTGCCGTTATGCAAGCGATGAAAATCGCGCCGATCGATTTGCCGCGCTATCCCGTGCGCGCGCTGTTCAACGTCGCGAGCCTTCCCAGTCCGGTCGCCCGCGGGCTGCTCGCTCGCAGCATCGCGGCGGCGCGCGGCACCAAGGTGCCCTCGCTGCTGATCGACCTGCGCAACGGCCGGCCGCAGACCGAAGTCGACGTGCTCAACGGCGCGGTTGCGAGCGCCGGTCACGAACACGGCGTCGCGACGCCGGTGAACGCGATCTTCTGCCGCGTCCTCGACGACATCGCGCACACGCCGCCGTTGTGGGCGAAGTATCGCGAACGACCCGAAACGCTCGAAGCCGAAGTTCTCGCCGAGATGAAACGCGTTAAGGCGCTGGCGCGCCGATAGGATATGTGACGGTGCGCGATCCGAACGTTCCCGAATCGCTCGAAGGCTGGTGGATCCTTCACCGAACCTTCGCGCTCGACCGGCGCGAGTGGGACGCCCTTCCCGACAAACGCCGGCAAAAGTACGCCGGGCATGCGATCGATCTCGTCGACCACCTCAAGAATGGCGACGGCGACCTCGGCCTCACGCAGATCGTCGGACACAAGGGCGATCTCATGCTGACCCACTACGCGCGAAGTTTCGACGGGCTGGCGTACGCCCAGACGCTGGTCGATAAACTCGAGTTGCGCGAGTTTTTGATTCCGCTCGGCTCGTACGTGTCGGTGCTCGAGGTCGGAATGTACGGCGCGACCGGAAAGATTCACACTCAACTGGAGGAGCGCGGCCTGCCGCCGCAATCGCCCGAGTGGATTGCGGCCTTCGACGAACTCGTGCGCGAGCAGGCCGAGAGCCAGTACATCGGCCCGCGCCTGTGGGCCAAGATTCCGGCGCGGCGCTACGCCTGCTTCTACCCGATGAACAAGCGTCGCGGTGAGACGGAGAACTGGTACCTGCTGCCGTTCGATACGCGCACCAAGATGATGAGCGAGCACGGGTTGGTCGGACGTTCGTACCACGGCCGCGTGACGCAGGTGATCTCCGGCTCGATCGGCTTCGACGACTTTGAGTGGGGAGTCGATCTGTATGCCGACGACCCGCTGGTTTTCAAAAAACTGATCTACGAGATGCGCTTCGACGAAGCTAGCGCGCGGTACGCCGAGTTCGGCCCGTTTTGGGCGGGACTGCAGTTTTCGTCCGCCGAGCTTCCGGCGTTTCTCAACGGGGACGCGGTTCCGCAGCTAATTCCCGGATAGCCGAGGCCCAAGCAGGGAAGGCGGCCTAAGGCATGTATTAGGGTTGCCTAACTTACTAATTAGGAGATCCTTTGCGGTCCTGGATTCTCGGATGGGCGATCGGAGCTGCGGCGCTGGCCGCAACCAGTGGACGGGCGGCGGCGCTGCCGATTTTCGCTCACCGGTACGGCCTCTCGTGCGCGGCCTGCCACACGACGGTGCCCACCCTCAACGCTTTCGGACGGTACTTCTTGCGCCATGGGTTCCGGCTGCCCGGGGGCCGCGGCACGATCCCAATTGCGGTCAAGACAGAGCTGACCTACGAGAGCGGCGGTGCCGGCGACGGCGACGAGCCGGGCGGCAGTCCGCAGCCGCTTCCCAAGTTCCTAGTGGATGAAATCGAGCTGCTGTCGGCCGGCTCGATCGGGCGAAACACGTCGTATTACCTGGAGCAATACGTGGTCGACGGCGGTCTCCCGGGTCAGTCGCGCGATATGTGGGTCAACTTCGACCAGTACGGGCGCTTGGACGACCCGATCGGGCCGGCCTTCCACGCCAAGCTGGGCCAGTTCACGCTGCCCCTTCCGGTCGACCCCGAGACGCAGCGCCCGACCCTTTCCGGGTATTTGCTTTACAACCAGACCGTCGCCAGCAATCCGTTCGACTTCTTCGATCCCGAAATCGGCGCGGACGTTTCGTTTACGGACGACCGGCACGGCCTTGAAGCTCACGTCGCGGCGGTCGAAGCCTATACGCGCGGGAGCGGCATTCCAGTGTCGGGGGTCGATCTCATGGGAACGCTTTCGAAGACGATCGGCGACGACGTTACCGCGTACGTGTACCGCTATCAAGGCCAGCAGCACATCGGTCCGATTCCCGACTCGTTTTACCGCCAGGCCTACGGTCTGGGCTTCGAGCGCGGCAAGTTCGGCGCGGTCGGCATCATCCAAACCGGTTACGACACGAGTTCCTACGGTTTTGGCATCGGCTCGGCGTCGTCCGGCGGTTTCGTGCAAACCTCGTGGACGTTCGACAGCGCGCTGGCGCTGTACGCGCGCTACGACAGCGTATACGACCCGTTTAACCTGCGTACCAATCAAGGAACGCTGTCGCTGGTGATGCGTCCGGCGGCGCACTATCGTTTGACGCTGGAAGGCACCAAGTCGGCCGGCACGTACCAACTCGGCGCCGGCCTGATGTTCGCCTACTGACGATGATGAGGAAACGATGCGCGCCGGCGTTGGCGCTCGCCGGTCTGATGCTGGCGGCGTGCGGCGGAGGCGGCGGAGGCCCGGCCGTCGTTCCGCAGCCGCTGCCCACACGCGTGCCGGGGGGCGGCGCCCCGCTCCCGGTCGCTCCCGAAGTGGACGCCATAGGCGGCGTTGCGACCGTCGAGCTGGCGGCACAAATCGATCCCGCGACGGCCCTCCCCGCGTTCGTGTATCGAGGGCGCAAGGGCGTCGTCCCGACGATTCGCGTGAAACCGGGCGACACGATCGTGGTCGACGTCGTCAATAATTTGCCGGCCGCGCACGGTATGCAGAGCGACCTCAACCTGCACTTCCACGGCCTCACCGTATCGCCCAATCCGCCGGCCGACGACGTGATCACGACGCTCGCGATGGCGGGCGGTTCGCTGCATTACGTCGTGCCGATTCCCAAGAATCAAGAGCCGGGACTGTACTGGTATCATCCGCACGTTTTTCCGGAAACCGACTTTCAAGTGGGACAGGCGGGAATCTCGGGCGCGATCGTCATCGCCGGGCTGGAGCGTCACCTGCCCGGCTTGGCGAAGATGAAGGAACGGCTCATCCTGATTCGTCAGGTCGCTGCCACCGGCGCAAACATTATGACGCGGATGCGTCCGCACGACGAAGAGCAAAACAACAATCCGTGCGGACCCGATCCCGGTCTGACGGTTACGACTAACGGCGCCGTTGCACCGGCGATCGCCATCGCGCCGGGCGAGCAGCAGTTCTTCCGCGTCGTCAACGCGACCGGCCACAAGAACCTCAAGCTCGCGGTTGACGACGGCACCATCGAGCTCGTGGCGATCGACGGTTTCGCCCTCGACAAATACCCCGGCACCGCTCCGACGTCGACCGTTCGCAGCGTGGTCGTTCCGCCGGCCGGACGTGCGGAATTCGTCGTAACGGGGCCCGGCAGCGGCGCCTCCGAGTTTCGGACGCTGTGCTATGACTCGGGACCGTCCGGTGATCCCGACCCGAGCACCGTGCTGGCCGACCTGCGCGCGCCGGCCGGGCGCCAACATGCGACCGGCGCGCCGTTCCCCGCGCGCCGGCTGCGCGTCGGTGCGCCGCTTCCGAACGACGCCTTTTCTTGGCCGCTGCCGCACGTCGCGGCCAAACGCACGATCGTCTTTAGCGAAGACGACAACGGCATGTATATCAACGGCAAGCAGTTTTCGATGGCTTCGCCGCCGATGTTCGTGGTTCGCGTCGGAACCGTCGAACAGTGGCAAGTCGTCAACGTCACCGAAGAGGTCCACGATTTCCACATGCATCAAACCCACTTCTTCGTTCAACAAGTCAACGGCGTTACGGTCGCACACCCGCACTGGGCCGACAGCGTCGTCGTGCCGCATCGCATCCCGGGGAAGAACGGCTCCTGGAAGCCCGGGTACCTAACCCTGCTGATCGACTTTCGCGACCCGGTCATCCGGGGAGAGTTCATGTTTCACTGCCACATCCTCGACCACGAGGACGCGGGCATGATGGCAAAAATTCAAGCCATATGACGCCGGGAACGTTGCGCCACGGGCAAGCGTTAACGCGGTTAAAGGGGAGGAACGGCGCCAGCCCGTACCGGTTTACCGTGGGGCCGCCGCCGGTCCATTTGAAGGAAGACATGATTCAACGTCTATTCGCGCTTACGATCGTGACCGTTTGGCTTGCGGCGTGCGGAGGTCCCGGCCCGTCTAACGGGGTGATGCCGCAGTCTCCCGCAGACACCTCGATGTCGCCTTCGAAAGTCAATCCGCCGTTCCCCGAACCTCCCGACGTGTTGCCAGTCCATCACGTGGCAACCGTATCGCTCACCGCGAAAGTCAATCCGGCGAACGAGCTTCCGGCCTTCGTCTACAACGGCCAGACCGGCGTCGCACCGACCATTCGCGTGAAGCCGGGCGACACGATCGTGATCGACGTCCTCAACAGCCTGCCGGGTCCCGGCCGGCTCGGCGATCTCAACCTGCATTTCCACGGGCTAGGCGTATCGCCGAATCCGCCCGCCGACGACGTGATCACCACGCTCGCGCTGCCGGGCGGCTCGCTGCACTACGTCGTGCCGATTCCTAAAAATCAGGAACCCGGGTTGTACTGGTACCATCCGCACGTCTTCCCCAACACCAACTTTCAGGTCGGTGATTCCGGGATGTCGGGCGCGATCGTCGTCGAGGGGTTGGAACGGCACCTTCCCGGATTGGCGAAGATGAAAGAGCGTCTGATGATGGTGCGCGACATCGGCACCGGCGATTCGGACAGTCGTCGCGCACTTCCGCACGGCATCAGCAACGTACCGTGCGGACCCGACCCGGGTCTCACGGTGACCGTGAACGGCGCGGTCCGGCCGGTCATTCCGATCGCACCGGGCGAGCAGCAGTTCTTTCGCGTCGTGAACGCCACCGGGCACAAGAACCTCAAGCTTGCCGTCGACGGCGGTACGCTCCAGATCGTCGCGATCGACGGATTCGCACTCGATAGCTATCCGGGAACCGGCCCGACCGAAACCGTTCCCAGCGTGGTCGTTCCGCCGGCCGCCCGTGCGGAGTTCGTCGTCACCGGACCGGCCGGCACCGGAGCAAAGTTTCGCACGCTGTGCTACAACTCCGGACCCGGCGGCGACCCCGACCCGCAAGCCGTGCTGGCGGTCTTACAAGCGCCCCAGAGCGGACCGGACCGGCGCGCGGTTGGATCGCACCGTCTCCGCGCCGGCGCGCCGCTGCCGAATAATGCGTATTCGTTCCCCCTGCCGGCACCGGTCGGGCAGCGTACCGTCACGCTCAGCGAGGACGACAAACGCATGTACATCAACGGCAAGTCGTTTAAGATGATGGATCCGCCGATGTTCGTGGTCAACGTCGGTACGACCGAAAAATGGCAAATCGTCAACGTCACACAGGAAGTTCACGACTTCCACATTCACCAGACCCACTTCGTCGTCAAAGAAATCGACGGCGTGAAGGTCGCCCATCCCTACTGGGCGGACAGCGTCGTCGTTCCGCACGAAAAGAACGGAACGCCGGGCACCGTTACGCTGCTGATGGACTTTCGCGACCCGGTGATCCGCGGTACGTTCATGTTCCACTGCCACATTCTCGACCACGAAGACTCTGGGATGATGGCCAAGATTCAAGCGATCTAGACGACTTTCGAGAAGAAGATTTCCGGGTCGCCGGGATCGAGGTTTTCTAGACGGCCGCTCGGGCTGAAACCGCGCTCGGCCAGGACGCGCTGCATGGCCGCGTTGGATTCGTTGGTCGAGGTATACAACGTATGTCCGGCGTTGAGCGTTTCGACGTGCGCGATGAGCGCGGAAGCGACGCCTTGGTGCCGGTGCGCGGGTTCGACCCCGAGCATCCACAGGAACGGACGCGCGTAGAAGTCGCGATCCCACACGACGTAACCTGCGATGGCGGCATCGATCTCGGCAATCAGACACTCCTTGCTGCCCAGTGCGTGCCGGATGAACGACAGGTGATGGTCGTAATGAAGTGCGTGAGGCATCTTCTCGAGAATCGAAAATTCGCTCGGAAGTGCGCGGCGAACGTGCATGACGACCGTTGCGCCGGTTTAGCGCCTATCCCTCCCGTCCACTACCGGCCGCGCCGACGCGTTCTAAGCTCTAGCCAAACATCGGGCTAGTTGCGCGGGGCCGGATCGCGCGCGATACCATCTGGGCTCAGCCCAGACAGACCGTTATTGAAGCTGTAGAGATAGGCCCCGGCCGGATACGTGTAAATGTCCACTTTGCTGTAAAAACCGTTGGTGCAATACAGCTTGAGTTGCGCGCGCCCCAGGGTGCACATCGTGGGGGCGTTCTGCAGGGGCAATTGACTTGTCGGTTTGCTTTGCGTGTACGGCGGCGCATAGATGTACATAGCCGGAACGCCCGGAGCTAAAGCCAGCATGTTTTTACTCCGATCGAACTGGAGGCTACCGGGGAACCCGAGCGCTATATTCTCGAATAGCTTAGCCGGCATGTTCCCGCCCGAGAACTCTGCGACGTAGGTACCGGTGCTCCCGGGATCCCGGTACGAGACCCAAACGTTGTTGCGCTCGTCGATGGCGATGCCTTGCGGCGTACTGATGTCGCGATCCGCCAGCGTCTTAGTGACTGTGGTCCCGGTGTATTGCAAGATGTTTCCCGGGCCGCCGCTGTTCGCTACGGCGTTTACAACGTACACGTGGCCGTTGGTATCAAATGCCACGTTATCGGGTAGAGTGTCCCCGGATATAGTGAGCACGGTCTTCGCCGGGCCACAATCGGGACCGTACTCCGTGACGGTTTTGGGATTGGCACCTTGGTCAGGGACCCACAGATTCCCAGACTGATCGACGCCGATGCCGCCGTTAACGCTTACGAATGGACCCACCGTGCAGACCGGCGGGTGATTAGCTCGGTTAGCGCGCGGGTAGCCGTACACGGTGGTGCCGCCAATCGTGCTGATATAGGTCATGCGCTCGTCGGCATTCGGGCCAAAGGTCGATGCCAACACGGAGCCTGACTGGGCGCTTTGAACGGGTGTGCGCGAAACGCTTTCCTGTTGCTGCGAGTTAGGCGAAATAGGACTGCCCAATTGCGAACTTCCCGAACAGCCTGCAAGTAACATTGCCGTTACCGAGGTGCTCAGCGCGAGCCCAACTAGATTGTCGTGACGCATGAGATGTTCTCCCTCGAATTCAAAAACCGATGAGTAAGGAAGCACTTCTACCCCGAAGAGTCTGCGGGGCTTAACTGTGACTTACACGCCCCGGGAGACGCGGCCTAGTCCACCGTGGCATTAGCCGTTGGCTCGCCAGGTTCTTCGGCCTCTTGAGGTGGCGACCAGAATGACGGCTCAATGGCGGCGCTGAAGGATCAGCCACGACGATATCTCGGAACGTAGGTGTTCATACCGCCAAACGTACCGAAACCGATGCCGGGCCGCTCTTTAACCGCTGCCTGCCGTCCGTTACGCGGCCGCGCCGATGCGTTCTAAGCTGCGGTATTGAATCGCTTCGGCGACGTGTTCCACGCGGATCGATCCGTTGTCGGCCAGGTCGGAAATCGTTCGGGCGACCCGCGCGATGCGGTCCAGCGCGCGAGCGGAGAACTGGCGCTTCGCGCTGGCCAGTGCGAGCAGCCGCATCGCGGGCTCGTCGAGCGGGCAGTGGCGGCGCATCAGGCTGCCGGGAATCTCGGCGTTGCACGACAGCGTCGTGCCGGCAAAGCGCGCCTGCTGCCGGGCGCGAGCGGCCAAGACGCGGCTGCGGATCAGCGCGGATCGTTCGCCGACGTCGTAACGGATCATGTCGTCGAACGGGACCCGCGCGATTTCGATCTGCAAGTCGATGCGATCGAGCAGCGGACCGGAAAGCTTACCGACGTACTTCGCGACCGCCGCCTCGTCGCAGCGGCATTCGGCATTGCGCGTGCCGCGGTAGCCGCACGGGCACGGATTCATCGACGCGACCAGTTGAAAGCGTGCGGGATACGTAAACGTCCCCGCGGCCCGAGCGATCGTCACGGTGCCCTCTTCGAGCGGCTGGCGCATGACTTCGATCGCGCTGCGTGAAAATTCGGGAAGCTCGTCGAGAAAGAGCACGCCGTGATGGGCGAGCGAAATTTCGCCCGGTTTGACCAGGGCGCCCCCGCCGACTAGCGCGGTCTGCGAGATCGTATGATGGGGAAACCGGAACGGGCGCGCCCGCACGATTCCGGCGCCGCGCAGCAAGAATCCGGCGACGCTGTAGATCTTGGTGACCTCAAGCGCTTCGCGCAGCGACATCGGCGGAAGGATCGACGGCAGCCGGCGCGCGAGCATCGTTTTTCCACAGCCGGGCGGGCCGACCAATAGGAGATTGTGCCCGCCGGCGGCGGCGATCTCGAGCGCGCGTTTGGCCGCAAGCTGGCCGCGAACGTCGGCCAGATCGCCGTGAACTAGTTCGTCGGCAGCATCGAGAATCGGCGGCGTCGTCCGGCGGCGCCATTTCGCCCCGTTCCCTAACAGCACGGCGACCGCCGACCCCAGCGAATCGACCGCGTAGAGTTCGATGCCGTCGACCAGCGCCGCCTCGTCGGCGTTGCCGGCCGGCACGATCAGTTTGTGAAACCCGGCGTTACGCGCGCCCATCACCATCGGGAGGATGCCGTTTACAGCCTGCAGCTTGCCGTCGAGCGCGAGCTCGCCCAGGACGATAAACTCTTGGAGCGCGAGCCGATCGATTTGTTCGTCGATCGCGATCAATCCGAGCGCGATGGCGAGATCGAAGGCCGGACCGGCTTTACGAACGTCGGCGGGCGATAAGTTGACGAGCAGACGGCCGGCCGGATAGGCAAAACCCGAGTTAAAAATCGCCGCGCGCACGCGATCGCAGGCTTCGCGCAACGCCCGGTCCGGGAGCCCGATGATCGCAAAACTCGGCGTGCCGGCCGAGCTGTCCGCTTCGACGCGCACGACGTAGCCTTCGATGCCCAGCATCGCGGCTGAGAATGCCAGAGAGAGCATGCCGTCCATCATCTGCGCGTCCGGCAGCCGACGGCTAGGGCCGGCGCCCGCCCTGGGCGGTGCGTACGCTTCTTTTACGCGCCGCGAGAGTGGCCGCCTAAGCCCCGGATCGAGTGGGCGTTTTGAGGCGAACTCCTCGCAGAGAGGAGAGGCTTCGACGAGGCCGTAACGCGCCCGTCCATGCATCTCACGCGGCTCGATTGGGTCATCATCGTGGTCTCGCTGGCCGTGACGTTCGTGCCGGCAATCGTGCTCGCACGCCGCGCCGGCCGCAACATCACCGAGTTTTTTGCGGCCGGCCGCCAGGCGCCGTGGTGGCTGATCGGCATCTCGCTGGTCGCGACCACGTTCAGCACCGACACGCCGAACCTGGTCACCAACATCGTTCGCCAGAACGGCGTCTCCGGCAACTGGCTGTGGTGGGCGTTCCTCCTGATCGGCATCGCCACGGTATTCTTCTACGCACGCCTCTGGAGGCGTAGCGGCGTACTCACCGATCTGGAATTCTACGAACTACGTTACTCCGGCAAAGAGGCGTCCATCGTC